>JBEKKG010000762.1:0-4084 GCA_050010835.1 Planctomycetota bacterium | reverse complement strand
CAATCTGCCTGCCGTTCTCTGTGCCTCTGTGTCTCTGTGGTGAGAAAGGCAGGTTAGAAGCACGAGTCCCGCATGATGCGCCAATCGTAACCACTCCCTTGGCAAAGCTCTTCGGACTCTATGCAAAGGGCCTGCAAACTCTGTGCAGAAACCGATCAATCATGCGACAAAACGTTTCAAAAGATGACTGCCTTCCGTACTACTGTGCCTCTCATAACATCATATCCTTATGGCACTTGCCGCAATCTGACAGGCTCCATAGCAGCCTATTGGGCAGCCTATCGGGGACAGAGCGCCTCTTGGTTCCTGCTTGGAAACCACGATCCGCGCCCCACGATCCCTGCGCGCCCAAAACTTCAACCCTATTGTCTAAGGCCCAATGCCTACTTCGGCTTCACCTTGATTGCCACGTCCGGCTTGACAATTGGCAAGGCGATCTGGGCCGGCACGGCTTTCCCGCCTTCCTCGCGGATGGTCATATCGCGCTTCTCGAGGAGCCGGCCTTCGTGGGTATCCCAGAACTCGACGGTGTAGTTCCCCGGCTTCAGCTCCCCGATCTTCAGCACCGCTCCGCTCACGCTGGCGTCCGGCGGGGCCAGACCGCGGGGCGAAAGATAGTGGTATATCCACCCCAACAAGCGCCGGTCCGAGGCCAAGGCGCGGGCGCGCAAGGCATTCTCCGGGGCAGTCACGGCCAGCAGCACCGGCTCCAACAGCGGCTCGCCTTTGGCCGGGCGCACGTCTTCGCCCTCCATGAAGGCCGCGACCGCCTTGTAGTCGCCGTAGCGGTTGTCGAAGTGCAAGTGCAGCCACCACCAGTAGCCGGTCGCGCCGCCCAGAGGTTGGACGACCGAACCCCAGAGTCCCGCGTGCAGGTCGCAGTCCAGGTTCTGTTTGGTGCTGTACTGCCCGCCCAGCCAGTGGCGGCCTTGTTCGCCCACGAGCGCCGGCTTGCCATAGACAGCGAAGCCCCTGAAGCCGCGCGCGTTCCCGCCCCAGAAGTCGGCCAGGGCGGCCGCGGCATCGTAGGTGCCGCTGCCGAGTTCATCGAAGAAGGAATAGGCATTGCTGCTGGCGTAATCCAGCGCGGGCAGCGACAGGACGCCGTGGCCGCGGACCGGCCGCGCGAAATGCGAGGTAACCAGGTGGCGGTTCGGATCCAGGCTTTCCAGGAAGCCGGCCATGACGGTGTGCCAGGCTTCCACATTGGGCGCCGGCCTGTCCACCGGGCCGCTGATGCTCGGCTCATATTCCTCCAGCCACTCGATCTCGCTGAGCATTCCCCAGGCCATGATGTTGGCCGAATGGCTGTAGCGGGCCGCCACGTAACGCAAGCGGTTCTGCAAGGCCCGCTGTGTGTCGGCACGGGTGAAGAACTCGCACGGGGCGACCAAAGGCCCGCCCAGCTTGGCGTTGTACGGGTTGTTGGCCCAGTCGGTGTCCACGTAGAGCGAGTACTGGCCGTGGTTGGTCACGCACACTTCATAGAGCACGCCCCGTTGGGCCGCGGCCTCCAGAAGGTAGTCCATGCGCCAGGCGTTCAACAGGTTGTAGCGTCCGCAGCCTTGGTAGCCAGGCCAGTCGCGCCTGAATTCCAGGCCGCACCACCAGGGGCACATCCAGACGCGCGCCCAGTTGATCCGAGCCTTCTGGCACTCGGCCAGGTAGTCGTCGTACTGGTAAGTACCGCGCTTGGCCAGCCGCGCTATCTCCGTCCCGTTCCACTTGGGATCCACGTAGGGAATGCGGTTGTCGCTGGGGCTGCGCAAGGAAGGGCCGAGCGGGTAATAGAACGTGCCGTCATCGAATTCGAAGTGCCGCTTGTCCGCGGCAACGCGGACAAAACCGTGGAACGGTTCCTTGCCGGGGCGGGATTCGGGCGCGACTACAAAGGCCGGCGCGCCCAGATTCAAGCGGGCCGTGACGGGTCCCGGCACGAAACGAATCCGCTCGACGAGGCGCTTCCCATCCGGGTGCCTCTGGTATGCGGCTTGGGTCCACTTGTTCCTGACTGCCTCCTGGGCCTGCCCGTCCGGGGTGAAGCGGAAATCGGCTTGCCACTTGCTTTCAATCACCTCATATTTCCCGCCTTCGCGGAGTTCAAAGGCGGCCTTGTGCGGCCCCGCCTCGGTGGGCCGGTAACGCACGGTGAAGTACTCCGCGCCCACCGGCTCGACTATCTCCGCGCCGCCAGGTTTCTCTTCGCGGCGTTCGCATTGCTGGTCCAGGAAAGCGGGCACGCGCACTTGTTTGCCCGAAGGAGTAGTGATGAGCACTCCCAGGTCGCATTGCTCCGCATCGAAGGGGTTGGCGAAGGTCTTGCTCACATTGACACGGCATTCCCACAGGTCGCCGCGGTAGAGTTGCGCGGGCACGCCCTTCCCCGCTTCAAGCAGGGTTATGCCTGCGGGCGCAACGGGCCGCAGGCCCGGCGCGAAGCTCACGGCCCGCAGGTTGTCCAAGCGCACCGCGAGCGGCTGCGCTTTGGCGGGCGCAGCTTTGGGCGTTCCCGCGGGCGGGGCGCCCGCGGCCCCTTGAGGGGCAGGCCCCGCCCAATTCGGGTGCGTGCTGTAGATGTGCAGGCCGATCTCCGTGACCCGCTGCCGGCTGTAGTCAGTCCAGGCCTTCTTGTGGCCGGCGGCTTTGAGGCCCTGGGAGTTCGTCCCGGTGATGTCCAGCGTGAGCGTGCGCCACTCGCCGGGGGCAAGCAGCGGGGGCAAGAGCGTTTCGAAATACAAGCCGTCACGGTCGCGCAGGTGCACGCCGGCACGCAGGTCCGGCGGCCCGCTGGGCGGCACCCAGACGTCGAACTGGAAAGCATCCGCGGCCGTGAATTGATCCGGCGGTTCTGCCCGCCAATCCATCACGGGCGTCACATACGCAACCTGGAGGCACATAGTTGTGGCGGCCGGATCCGTGGCTTCAAGCTCCAGGCAGGTTGACCCGCTGCTGCCGCCCTCGGGTATCAGCCTTGTGCGGCAAGCCCCCAGCCGCGGGTCAGAGTGCCAGAGACTGGCGCCGCCCAGCTCGAACGCCCCCAGCGTCTTCACCAGCAGCGGCGGCTGGGGCATCGGATGCAGAGTGGCCACAGGCAGGGACAGGCCGCTGGTCCAGCGCTGCAAGAGCGGGGCGAGCTGCCCCTGGAACTCGGATGCGCGCGGCGCGTCCAGGGTGGCGGTCAGCCACAAGGCTGAGGCGGCGCGCGAGGCCCCCCAGCGCGCCACGCAGTACCTGACCCAGCGGAGGCAGAAATCCACGCCTTGGGGCGACCTCAGGAGTTCTCCGGGACCGGCCACGCTGTCCTTCAGCGGGTGATGTTCCCAGTTGAACGTGCCGTGCGCGCCGAACATCTCGCCATCGAGGACCACCAGTGGCTGCGCGCGGCCTGCGAGCGCCGCGCGGGCCAAGAGTGCATCCATGCGCACGGCAAAAGCATCATCCGGCCGCGCCGCGCCGCTGAACTGGCCCCACGCCCTGTTCCAGAACGGCACGGGCCGCCACACTGCCTGGGGCATGCGGCCGCCTGAGGCTTTGAGCAGCTCCACGGCCTGCCATCCGCCGCTGCCGTTCAGGCCCCAGAGCGCCGGACGTCCCGCTTCGTTGGGCCGCAGTTCCGGGGCGGGCACTTCGAGCGGGACTTCCCACCGCTCGGTCTCCTGGGTTGCCTCCGCGGCCGATTCGGTGTCGTAGGACTGAGTGATGGCTTCGGTGGCGGCCAGATTCTCCAGCGGCACGCGCCACTTCCTGGCGCCGCTGGAGATGACGAGCATGCCTGAAGCAGGCAGTTCCGGCAGATAAGCGCACCAGTAGGGCCGCCCTCCCGCCACGGCCCGCTTGGCGCGGCCGTCCTCAACGCGGAAGTACTCCTGAGCGAAAAAGGCGGGCACGGTGCGGCCGCCCGGCAGACTGACCAGCACGTCGCCCTCGCCCGCCGCGGCATAAGGATCGCGCGGCGGCGGTTCGATTCTGAAGGTGAGCACTGTGCTGGCCCGCATTTCGACCGGCGCGGTGCGCAGGGCAAAATCCAGGATCGCGGCCGGCTGGGCTGCAAACTTTTCCTTCTCCAGACTCGCCCCGGAGAGTT
>JBEKKG010000761.1:0-4094 GCA_050010835.1 Planctomycetota bacterium | reverse complement strand
GACGATGTCGCCGGCGAAGAGCGTTTTCTGGCCGGGCAGAAAGACCACGGCGTCGCCTTCGCCGGCGCAATCGCCCACCGAGATGAACTGGATTTTCACCTCAGGCGTATCCAGGGTCAGCGTGCCCTCAACGGTGAGGGTGGCGGAAGTGGTGGCGTGAGTTTCCAGGCCGGGCACCTTCCACTGGTCGCGCAGTTCCTCGCGCATGGCGCGTCCGTCGGCCTCCAGCCGTTCCTTGGCCTTGGCCGTGGAGATGATGTCGGCCTTGTCGAAGGCCTGGTTGCCAAAAGTATGCGTGCCGCGGTAGGTGGTGTTCAGCACGTACAAAACCGGGGGCGCCTGCGTCTGCGGGCGGGTCTTCTGCTGTGCGTGCAGACTGTCCCAGAAGATGCGGCTCTTGGCCACGGCCTGGTTCTGGAGCTGGGCGCCGAGGAAGGGGCTGAGCATGGGGTCAATCACCACGCAGCCGATGCGGGTGCAGACGATCCCAGCGTTGGGCGCGCCCAGTTTGCCCGCCGCCACGTAGACTTGTGTTTTGCCCTCCGCGCCGCCCAGAGGCACCACCACAAAATCGCAGCCGCTGGCCAGCAACAATAGGGCCGCCGCCAGGAAGCATCTTGCCGCCGTTGTTAGACTGTGAAGCATTCTCCCTCTTCTTCCACCTGCCTCCCCTGGAGCTTCCCACATCTCGCCGCGCGGGGGATGATAAGCGAAGGGCCTGTCCAACGCCAGTGCGGGCGAGAGAAAGGATTTTGGATTTTGGATTATTGACCTGCACCTAGCCAATGCGGCGGGCGAGACGCCCGCGGTTCGTGGCCTTAACGATGCGCGGGTCAGTAACTGAGGAATTGCGGCCATAGCTTAACCTCTAGTTGGATCCTTCTGCCTCTCTCTCGACGAGGGAGTCCCCATCCCCGGAGACTGTCCAAGTCAGCTCATGATGTCTTAGTTTGGCGAACTCCAACAGGAGTTTGCCCAAACGGTTGAGCGCCCAGGGCTCTGCCTGGATGGAGAAACGACACGCACCTTCGCCTGGCCTGCGACCGTTGTTGTCGATGACGACCTGTAATGCGCAGTGCCCGGCTGCATCAAACGTGTAGGGCCTTAGCGCAAAATAATAAGCAAAGTTGTCCTCCGGCTTGGTTGAGCCGATCTGGTAATTATATTCATCCGGCACCTTCGTTGGGAATAACTGCAGCGCACTCCCGATTTTGTTCAGATCATTCGCATTGCAATAGTACTCAAGACGACCTTCGAAAACGCCGTTGGTTGCGTAGAAGACAAGATGAAGCGCATGTGGTTCTTCGTACGGAAAACGCCTGATCCGGATCGCGATGGTCTTCATTCTTTCCACCTATCGACCGGCGCCTAGCCAATGTGGCGGGCGAGACCCCCGCGGCTCGTGGCATTAACGATGCGCGGGTCAGTAGTTGGACGATCAGCCGCAGGTGGGATTGGCCTACTTTGCCGCCGCAAAGACCGCCGCCACATCCACCGCGAACCCGTTCAGCAGGGCGGAAGCAGCCACCGAACCACTCTTGAAAACGCCATGCTTCACGTAACGCTTACTGCCTTTCACCAGCTTCAGCACCGTGATTTCTTCCTTCCGCGGGTCCACAATCCAATACTCGCGGACGCCCGCCAGCGCGTAGTCCTTGCGCTTCTGGACCAAGTCCCTGGTGCGTCCGCCCTCGCTCACAACTTCCATTACCAGGTCCACGCCAGACCAATACTGATCGCTCTGCCCATCATGCCCAGCAGGCAGAAAGACTACGTCCGGCTCGCGAAACTTCCCGCTACGCAACCGCACGCGCAACCCGGACATCAGCACCTTCCCGGCCATACGCGCACTCACAAAGGCATCCAGCGCCTTGAACAGAAACGCTACAATGAACTGGTGGGGCACGGTTGGCATCGGCAGTACCTCGATAAAGCCATCGGTGAGCTCGACCAAACGATTCGTGTCCAAGTCGAGGTATTCCTCTTCGCTCCAATCCCCTTGTACCGGGAACAACTCCGCAATTTCCCACGCGGGCTGCCCCCTCTTCGATGGGCCTGGTTTCGTGGCGGCTGTGGCAATCATCTCGGTTTCCTCAATCCCCTCCCCAAATATACAACCGCCTTCTCACGTCCGCAACTGGCCGGAGCCGTCGCCGAGCCACTTGTAGGTGGTCAGTTCCTCAAGGCCCATCGGGCCGCGGGCGTGCAGCTTGTCAGTGGAAATGCCGATTTCCGCTCCCAGGCCGAATTCAAAACCGTCGCTGAGGCGTGTGGAGGCATTCACAAAAACGCAGGCACTGTCCACCAGGGCCTGGAACTTGCGCCCCCGTTCCGGCGAGCGTGTGACGATGGTCTCAGTGTGCCGGGAGCCATAGCGCTCGATGTGGTCGGCGGCGGCTTCCAGCGAGTCCACCACTTTAACCGAGAGGATCCGGTCCAGATACTCGTTGTAGTATGTGGATTCCTCAGCGTCCTTAAGCAAGGGGCCGCTGAGGCCCGCAGCGTTGAGGATTCTGCGGGTCTGAGGACAGACGCGGATTTCGCAGTTCTTTTCGAGCAGGACGCGGGCGATCCCGGGCAAGAACCTGGCGGCGGCCTGCTTGTGGACCAGCAGCGTCTCGGCGGCGTTGCAGACCGCGACGCGCTGGAGCTTGGAATTCAGCGTGATGGTCTTGGCCAGTTCCAGGTCGCTGTCCTCATCCACGTATACATGGCACACGCCTTTGTAATGCTTGATGGTGGGGATGCGGGAGTTCTCGGCCACCATGCGGATCAGGCTTTCGCCGCCGCGCGGAATCACGAGGTCAATCAAATCGTTGAGCTTGAGCAATTCGCTGACCGCAGCGCGCTCCGCCGTCTGTACGACGCTGATGGCCGCGGGCGGGAGGCCGGCGCGCGCCAGAGCGCCTTGGAGGACCTGGGCCAGGGCGCGGTTGGAGGCCAGGGCTTCGCTGCCCCCGCGCAGAATGCAGGCATTGCCGCTCTTCAAACAGAGCGAAGCGGCCTCAACCGTGACGTTAGGCCGGGATTCATAGATGATCAGGATCGCGCCGATGGGCACGCGCACGCGGCGCAGCACCAGGCCGTTGGGCCGGACCGTGCGGCTGAGCTCCCGACCGACAGGATCGGGCAGCGCTACAACCTGTTGCAGGCCCTCCGCCAGCCGGTCCAGCACTTTGGAGTCGAGCTTCAAGCGGTCCAGCAGCGGCGCGGGGACGCCCGCTGCCCGGCCCCGCGCAAGGTCGTCAGCGTTGGCGGCCTCCAGCGTTGTCCACTCCTTGGCCAACGCCTCAGCCGCCAGGCGCAGCGCGGCGTTCTTCTGCTCGGTGCTCACATTGGCCATGCGCCGTGCGGCCTCACGGGCCTGGCGGGCCAGCGTCAGCATCTCGGATTTCATTTCGGACATTGCTTCTGCTCCAACGGAAAACGGACACAAAGGACAATACAGCAAGCCCACAAACCAACAAGCCAACAAACCAACAGGACCACACTTCTCCTTATTGCGCCCCTCCCGGCCCGTGATAAGGTTGCGCAAGTACGTCGTCTTAGGGAAGGAGGAACGACTATGTGCCAAAGAACAGGCCTGTGCTGGGCAGTGTGGCCGCTGTGTCTGGGTGTTTTACTGGCTGGGTGCGCCAGGGGCGCGGACACGCTGGTCCTCAACGACGGGCAGAAGGTCGAAGGCACAATCGTGGAAGAGAGCGGCGACACGCTGGTCCTGAAGGTGAAGTTCGGGCAAGTGAAGTACAAGAAGAGCGAGATCAAGGAGATTGTGAAAGCGGCGGCGGCTGGGGCGGCCGAGGCTTCCGAATTGCGCGACGTACTGGTGCTGGCGAACGGGGACGAGCACCGCGGGCTGCTGGTGGCGGAGACGGACAAGGAAGTGACGTTCGATCTCTTGATGAGCGGGAAGAGCGTGTCCAAAACGCTGTTGTCGCGCACGACGTTCGCGAAGGCGGAACTCAAGGAGGTGAAGAAGCTGACCGATGAACAGCGCGCGGCCGCGCGGAAGTACCTGGAGAGCGTGGCGAGCCAGGCGCAGCAAGATACAGCGGCGGAAAAGGAAGTTAGCCTTGCCTCGGAGGTCTATAGAT
>JBEKKG010000760.1:0-4095 GCA_050010835.1 Planctomycetota bacterium | reverse complement strand
TCAGCCTCTTGGAAAAGCGGAAAATCGGGGACAGCGAACCCGAACTTTAGAGTGCCCTGTCCCCGTTTTCCGTGCCTCTAATCTGCGGTCCCTTTGGTCTCTTGCGCACCGGGCCAAGAGCCAGAATTCCGACCGCGCGCACTATGAAAGGGTGTATTCCCAACAAGCAGCGTTTGGCAAGGCGTTCGGGGAAAGACATTCCGTGGCCTACATGTGGTTTACAAAATGCGGGGCCTGCGGTGATGAACAGAGCCACGTCCTGATTGCCGAGTACAGCGCCGGCCCAAGTCACGAACAATTCATATTGTGTCCGCGCTGCAGAATCCGGGCCTATTTTCCCGCAGCGCTAGACAGAACAACCTGGAAACAGTGGCTTCAATTTGCGGCCGACGACCTGCAGAAGTACCCGTTTGTCCGCCAACTGGTAGAGAAGATCGGAAGAGCGTTCGACAATCGTCCCTGGAAGGTCCGACTTCAGGGCATACCGTGTCCTATGTGCTCGCGTGTTATGGACGGCAATCCGCTCCTAGACTGCATGAAGTGTGGTCAGAGGGCAGTGGCCATTCAGAAGTGGGACATGCATTTCAGCGAGGTCGAAGGCTCTTGGCCTCCAATCATATAACCGAGAAGTTTCTTACGCCCGTGCGCTCCGCCTCTTGGGCACACGGTACGGTGATTGGTAATTGTCGCAGACCGCCGCGCTGGACGCGGTAGCTCTTGCGGAGTTGCGGCAGGAACACGGGGAGTTTCCGCAAGCGCACGCAGCCAAGACCCGGAATTTCAACGGCGCCCACTATGACAAGGTGTATTCTCAACCAGGGCCCAAGGAGGGAAACGAAGATGCCACGAAGAATCTCCAATTGCCTGACCGTGTTGGCTGTTCTCGGCCTTTCCTTTCTCTCACCAGGCCTGGCGAGCGCTGAGGAAAAGGCCAAACCCGTGATGGACGAAGCCAAGGCCAAGGACTGGCTCTCCCGCTGGGAGAAGAACATCACCGCTGACGCCCGCAAAGAGCGGTACTGCGACAAGGAAATGGGGGAGGAGTTGGGCTGGCTTATCAGTCCCTTCCTCAACGGCTTCTACTACGGCTACCTGGCCACCAAGGACCCCAAGTGGGCGGAGATGCTGGTGGACTGGGCGGACTCCCTCATCAAGCGCAGCATTAAGGAGCCCGACGGTTACAGCGGTTGGCCCAAGCTTGGCGCCACCGGCACGGCCCTTACCCAAGACCTCTATACCGACAGCCAATTGGGCGAAGCGATGGCGTTGCGCCCGCTGGTGTTGATGGGCAATGAGATCCAGAAAGCTCCGTCATTTAAGGAGAAGTACGGGCAGAAGGCCGAGCAGTACATTCGGTTGTCCGAACAGATTTTCGAGAAGTGGAACTCGCGCGGCGCCTGGCGGGAGGTCCAGGACGGCGGCCTCTGGGTGGTGCCCCCATTTGGCATTGACCAGAAGACAGGGAAATGGACCGAGCAATACGACCGCAGGAACAGCGAGGGCTTCTCACTCCCCGACAACAAGCAGAACCTCGTGGCCTGCTGGCTCATCGCCATGTACGACGTGACGAAGAAGCCCGTCTACAAGGAGCGGGCTGAGAAGTGGTTCCGTGTAATGAAGTCGCGCATGAAACTGCGGGAGGACGGCAAGTACTTCGTCTGGAACTACTGGGACGCGGGCGGGCCTTGGGACAACAAGCCGGACGGCTCGCTCAAGCACTGGGTCGGAGTGCATCCCAATGGCGGGTACTATGGTATTGATCTCGAAGGTATTGTGACGGCCTATGAGCACGGCTTGGTCTTCACCAAAGAGGACGTTGACCGCCTCGTGGCCACGAACCGCGATTTCATGTGGAACAAGCAGGTCACGGGGGCGGGTTTCCAGCGCATTGACGGCGGCAAACCAGACAACCGCTGGGCCAAGTCGCCGGGCGTGCTGTGGGTTGCGCTGCTGCCGTACGATGAGACGCTGCGGAAGGTCTTTGAGTCGAACCACGACCCCGCCGGTTGGGGTGGCTTGTCCGCCACGCCGCAGCACTTGGCGCGGTTCGCGGCGGGGTTGTAGGACGAGCTTTCCAGCTTGTCCGGGCAAGCTGGAAAGCTTGCCCTACAACCCCAGGCCTCAAGCCTTCTTGGGCGGGAAGGTCCCGCCGGTCTGTCAGCCGGGACGTTGCCCACCCTGTTTTGCCAGCCTGCGCTTCTCTTGTGCCTTGTCAATCCTGTCCAGGGCTGTCGCGGCGGCTTCGCGGACCTCCGCATTGGCGTCATCGAGAGCGAAGAGGAGCCGCTCCGCGGCTTGCGGGTCGGCCAGGTCGCCAAGACTTTTGGCGGCGGCCTTGCGCACTTCGGGATACTCATCTCGCAACATCCGCACGAGCTGCGGGACGGTTGCCACGTCGTCGAACTTGGCCAGTCCGCTCGCGACCATGGCGCGCACCTTCCGGTCGGGGTTATCCAGGGCCTTGAGGAGCGGGGTGAGGGCGCGTCTTTCGCCCGAAGCGGCAAGGCGCGAGAAGTCCTGGGTCATGCCATCCACCCACAACCGCCACATCGGCTCGCCCAGCCGGCCCAGGGCCTTGACAACGATTTTGCGCACCTCGCCTTCCGGGTCGCACAAGGTATTGATCAAAGGCGTGACAGCTTCGTGGTCCCCCCACTTGCCCAGGGCGCGGGCGGCCGCGGCGCGCACGAACGCCCCCTGGTCCCCCAGCGCCACCACCATCTTCTGGACAGGCAGGTCGCGCCTCAACTCCCCAAGCGCCTGGCCTGCGGTAGTGCGGACCGAGGGGTCCTTGTCGAGGAGCGCGCGCAGAAGCGCCTCCGTGGCGCGCCCGTCGCCGAAAGTGCCGAGGGCCTTGGCTGCGGCATTGCGGACGGCGGGGACATCGTCACGGAGCAGGTCCATGAGCAAGTCGCAGACGCGCGGGTCCTGCATCTCGCCCAGGGCCCCGATCACCTCCAGGTTTTTCACGCGGTGTGGCGCGCGCAGCTCGCGCAGCGCGCTTTCCACCTGCAAAGAACTCTTCAGATTCTCAAGCATGGCTCAACCGGCGCCTCTTTTTTTCCGCATCAGTTCCATCCAGAACGAAGGGACATGCTGGCCGCGCTCGATGACCGAAGGCGGGGCCTGTTCGAGGAAGGCGGCCAAGGATTGGCACAAAGGCAAAGGCTGTCCGTTGCACGCAGCCGCGGCCAGAAATGAGTGCAGTTCGGCGTAGTGTACAGAGACCGCCTCGCCGCCCTTGCAAAGCACCGTCTGAATAGTCTGCTCAAAACTCTCGCCTGACAGGGGCGTCTTGCGCAAGGCCTCCCACAACTCGGTGGGCACGATCCCAAAACTGGCGCCGTAGGCCAAGGCCTCCAGAAAACCGGCGGCGGAAAGGCTGAGCGCAAGCTGTTCCACGCCCTTGACGACCTGCCCTGCCCCGGCCGGGCCGCAGTAGGTAATGTGGCCCAGCGAGGCCAAGGCCTTCAAAAGCGGCAGGCAGCGTTCGAAGATCTCCTTCTTCCCGCCTGCAAAAACGCACAGCCTGCCGTTGCGCGCCGCACTGGCGCCGCCACTCAACGGCGCATCCAGAAAACTCACTTGGCGCGCTTCCAGCCATTGCGCCAGACGGCGCGTCTCCAGCACGTCTGTGGCGCCCAAGTCAATGACCGTCTTGCCTCCCGTCAGCCCCGGCAGCAGCCCCTGCTGGACCACCTGCACGAAAGTTGCAGACGACGGCAAACGCAGCAGAATCACATCGGCGGCGACCGCCAACTCGGAGGGCGAGCCGCAGACCTTGGCCCGGGCCTCGAACGGCCGGACGTGGGCTATATTGGTATCGAAGACTGACACGCTGTACTTATAGTCCAGCAGGCGTGCGGCAACCACGCCGCCCACGTGGCCCAAGCCGATGACTCCTAGCTGTGGAAGCACAACGTTTTTCCTGGCCATGGTCTCTCTACTGTGCAGTCCCCAACAATCCGTGCGCGATTGTAAGCCGCAGTCTTGCGCAACGCCAGTGGAATGTCAACAAGACGTGAACAGGGGGTGCATCACTGGACTTGTGCCACGGATATGCCGCCGCAACGCGGCGGCTTATCCGTGCTACCC
>JBEKKG010000759.1:0-4097 GCA_050010835.1 Planctomycetota bacterium | reverse complement strand
GGCGAGCCGGCGGATGGCTCTCTCGTAACGCTTGTCCTGATCGGCAATAAAGCCCCGCCGGTCGTATACCTTGACTTGCTGGCTCACGCAGCACAGCACCAGCAAGCCGATCGCGCCAAGATGCGCGAATTGCCAGCGGAAACGGCCTAGAGCCGCCAGTCGGCCGAGCCCCTTTTGCTGGGCGCCGGCCGGTCCGCGGTACGCAGGCAGGAAGCAGAAGATCAGCAGCAAGGCCGCAGAAACCGCGAACGCGACAAAGTACAACACGTAGGGATCAATGGTCATCAAGCCAGCAAACCCACAGGGCAACAAAACAACAAAACAGCAAGCCAACAAACCCACAGGTCAACAGGACTGCAGAACAACAAGCCAACTGCCCTCCCTATTTGTGTTTATCTGTGGTTCCGAACGATCAGAAGTTCCTCCGGCTGAAGAGCAAATGCGCCGCCAACAGCAGCGCCAGGGCGTAAGCCAGGCCATAAATGGTGCAGGCCACAAGCTCAGTTGGCGAGACAGCCATGTGCAGCCGCTCCTGTGTCGCCAGGACGGCCTCGCGCCGGATGTTGAAGTTGTGCAGATTGGGGACGAGAAGGTAAAGGAGGTGGAGCAGTTTCTCCATCCAGGGGTGCGATTGCCGGTAGAGGAACCCCAAGTCCACGATCCACTTGGTCAACTGGCCGGCGAAAAACACGATGGTGGTGAGGATGGCCGACATGATCGGCGTGCTGGCGGCACTGAACAGGATCGCCACCGCCGTCACCACCAGCATCTCCACGTAGATCAGGAACAGCGCCTGGCCCAGCGCCAGCGTGACCGGCGCGCCACAAAGCCACAGGTACGCGAGGAAAACCGCCGAGAGCAACAACAGGTTAATGAGCGTAGTGAGCGCCAGGCCCACGTACTTGCCCGCCAGAAACTGCCACCGTTCGGCCGGTTTGGCCAGGATGGTGTAGAGCGTGCGCTTGTCTATCTCCTTGTAGATCAGACCCGTGCCGATGAAGATTGAAACCATGCCCGAGAACATCCAGATGGCGCCCAAGCCAATGTCCGTCATGATCTTATTCTCGCCGCCAAAGCTGACCCAGCCGATGGCGCGCGAGACGAAAATCATGAGTATGCCGAAGACCAGCAGCACATAGAGAATCTTGTCGCGCACGGCTTCGCGGAAGGTATTGAGTGCGATCACCGGCACAATCATAAGCGGTTGCCTTCTCCGGCAGCGCTGGTCACGCGGACAAAGTACTCCTCCAGCGATTCCTTGTGCGGCTGCATGGCCCGCAGCGTGCCGCCGGCTTTCTCCAGGAGTTGCTTGGCTTGCTGCGCCGTCTCTTCGGAATCCACCAGCACGTGATACAGCGCCCCGTCATGCCAGGCGCGTCTGGCCAATCCTTGCAGCTCTGCTACGCCCTGCGGCGGGATGCCGGAGGCGGCCAAGCTCACTTCCAGCACCCTCCCGGTCAACAAGGAATGTATCCGCCCCTCCGCGACCACGCGTCCCTTGTTGATGACGCAAACCCGGTCGCAGATGTCCTCAACGTCGCTGAGTATGTGCGAGCTGAAGAACACGGTTTGCCCGCTGTCCCGCAGGGACAGGATGACATTGCGCATGTCCCGCCGTCCCAGGGGGTCCAGTCCAGTCATAGGCTCATCGAGGATCACCAGCGGCGGCGTGTGCAGGATGGCCTGTGCCAGGCCGAGCCGCTGCCGCATACCCTTGGAGTAGTCCCGCATCGGCACGCGCCCGGCATGCTCCAGGCCGAACTGTGCGAGCAACTCGCCGGTCCGTTTCCGCCGCGTGGCACGGTCCAAGCGGGAGAGCTTGCCGAAGAAGTCGAGCGTTTCCTCGCCCGTAAGGTACTCATAGAAGTAGGGATTCTCCGGCATGAACCCCAGATCGCGGCGGGCGCGGCTGTCCCGCACGTCGTGGCCGAAAAGCCAGGCTTGGCCGGAGGTAGCGAACTGCAGCCCCGCCAGGATTTTAATGGTCGTGGTCTTGCCCGCGCCGTTCTGTCCCAGGTAGCCGAAAATAGAGCCCCGCGGCACCGCCAGGTTCAGGTCTTGCAGACCCACCGAGCGCCGCGCGAACAGGCCCGGGTTATAGATCATGCCCAGACCACTGGTCTGGATAGCCAACTCAGCGTCGCCAACCACCGCGATATCCTCGTCCCCTGGCCTCAAGTACCTACCAGCCCCCACGCGCAATGCAAGACCCTTTGCCCCCAAGCTGGCAACGCCGTCTGCTGCAGGAGCTGGCAGGAACTGGAATTTCGCCCGCGCGCAGTATACTATGTCCGCTGGAAATGGAGGGAAGGGCATGAGCACTACCACTGCTGCCGCGACTGAGACTGCCACCCCCGCCGGCGACCGCTGCCTGCGCTGCGGGACGAAGATGCGGAACAACCGCCTGGTCTGTCCTTGCTGCGGCCTTGAGGTCGCCCAGGCTGGACAGCCCTCTGCGGCTGAGCAGGATCCCAGACCTTCCAAGACCATCAAGAAAGTCGCGGCGAAAGCGGGCGTGAAGATCTGCGGCATGTGCCTCGCCACCGTGCCGGAACAAGAGATCGTGGATCACGAAGGCCAGAAAGTCTGCCCTGCCTGTGCCGAGAATCTGCGGAAAAAGACATTTAAGAGGCCCCCAACGGGGCCGTAGAACGATTTTGGATTTCAGATTCTAGATTCTGGATTGACCGGCTTGTGGCGCCAACGACAGTGCTGCCCGCCAGTTCTTGATGCTCTCACAGGCTCAGCTACTCAATCCCCAATCGAAAATCCTATAGGTCTTTGTTGCGTGTCTGTTTGCCCTTATCGTCCTCGAGGACGTCAATTCCAACCCAGCCCATAATGAAGTCCACCGCCTGCATCGGCCGCACGTTCACGTTGACCATCACGCCGAGCTGCGCCATCGCCCCGATGCCGAAGAACGAGCGGTCGTTATTGTTGCTGTAGGCCGCGGAAGTATCGAGGTCCATCTTCTCCGTGCGGAAGCTCTCCACCCAGCCCGTGATGCGCTCGCGCTGCACCTTCTGATAATAGAACAGGCTGACGCCGACTTCTTTTCTCTGCTCCCTCCAGATGCCCGCGCTGCGCCCGCGGAAACCGACGTGATAGGCGTCCGACCAACCGCCGCCTGCCTGGGCGAATTTCGTGGCGTGCACCTGGAACATCAGGCCCGGCCCGGCCCCGAAAGAGAAGTCCATAATATCCACCAGGTCATACCAGCGGCTCAGGAAATAATGCCCGAACTGCCGTCCCAAGTTCTGTTCATCCCCGGTCGACAACGAGGAAACCGGTTTGCCGGCCTGCTTTTCCAATTCGCCGGCCTTGGTGCCAGTGGGCGGAATCCCGGCCGTGTCCACGTCGCTGCTGCGCGTCTCAGCGCTGCCGTGCGTCTCAACTGCGCCGCTCGCAGCAGCGCCCTTGCGCGATGGGTCGCCGAGTTGCTCGCCCACGAAGGTGCCCGTGGAACTACTGGCGCCCCCAGCCTCGGCTGCCCAAGTCCCCGCCGCGATGACGACGCTGCAGCAGATCAGAATTGTTCCCAGAAGCCGCATGTAACACCCTCCGGAAGCCCTGCGCTTCGCTTCCCGCCCACACTGGTGCTAACTGTCCCCAGTGTCAGTGTTTCTTTCACCTTGTCAAACCACAATTGCCAGTTTATTTCTCATCCGCCAGGTCGTACACACGCACATAGTCCACCAGGAACTGGTCCGGCAGCCTGGCCTTGCTCAGGTCCCCCGCCCAGCCCTTCATCTGGGCTTCGTCGCTGAGCTTGATGTAGAGCGGCGCTTGGCACACGCCGCCGTCCTTGCTGCGCCAGGTTTCCTTGCCGTCGGTGTAGAAGACGTACTCTTCGGGCGTCCAGAGCAGGGCGAAGGTGTGGAAGCCCTCCATCACTCCAGGCACCTTGGCCACTTGGCCCTTGGACTGATGTTCCTTGCCGTAGCCGCGCCAGTGCAGAGTGTTCTGGACGCGGTCGTCGAGCCACGGCTTCTCCATAATGTCAATCTCCGTGCCTTCACGGCCATCATGGTCTTTGTTGACGCAGTCGTTGAACATCCAGAACGCCGACCAGTGGCCGGGCTCCTTCTGGAGCTGAA
>JBEKKG010000758.1:0-4106 GCA_050010835.1 Planctomycetota bacterium | reverse complement strand
GCAGTCCATAGCCCCCATAGAGCCTTCTCCAAAACCGAATCCTCGCGCCGCCATACGTATTATATAGATAGGACAAGGCAACATGGGTCAAGTACCACAGTTCAGGAACATCGTCCGCATCGGGTGTCGCGAGCCGGCGCAGTTTCAGGTCCGTGCCTTGAGCACCCAGAGGATGCAGAGCGTACTGCGGGCGTCCCGCCCGATTTTGGATTGAACGGGAACCACAGAGACACAGAGGCACAGAGAACGGCGGAATTTATGTTTTTTCAAAGTATCCTCTTCAAAATCCAGGGTAAACCACCAGCGACCGGCCCCAAAAGCACAAGGGGTTGGGCCATCCGGCGCGGCGCGACACATTTCACCCTGGATTTTGAAGAGGATACTTTTCAAAATCAAGAACCAGGAGTCCTTTGTCTGTGTCTTTGTATCTCAATGCTTATGCCTATTTATTATATCGTTATTACCTCTTTGTTATATCGTTATCTTCTCCTGATACTATCCACAATATATCTTGAATCGCTCCCTATTATATCTCGATACGATCCCTATTATATCTTGAATCGCTCCCTATTATATCTTGAATCTATCCCTAAAAGGCCAGTAAATTACGGACTTAGAGCAATGGGAACTGCCGGGGACTTGCGGTGCTGGCCTGGATTATACACGGCATGAGGAGGCAGAGGACTTGCATGACGGCTAGAATAGGAACGAACCCCGGCCTCACGGTCGGGGCTGTGACTGGCATGGGATCGAAACGTGAATAAGGGGGGTTGACATCTTGCGGCATCGTGTTAGACGCAAGGCCATGATTCGGAGAGGACCTCTCATGCGCAATTCAGCAAGAGAAAGATTTCCGTTCGTGGCTTCCGCTCTGCTGGGTTTACTGGCGAGCGTGCTCGCGGGGAACGCCAGGGGCGCGGCTGGGGCAGCCGACAGCGGCGCGGTGAACGCCGCGCCGGCCGCGGCCGAGCCGGCCGTCGGACCGGATGAAGTGGGCTGCGAGGAGCTCGTGTTCGTCAAACGCAAGCCCTACTCTTCGGACCACTACTACACGGACATCAACAACGGCACCAGCCCGGACCGGTTCGTGCCGGACAACGGCATCTACATCTACAACCTGCGCACGCGCTCGGAGCGGGCGGTTGTAAAAGCCGCGGCCATGCCCGGCGGCAAGGGCTTCATCGGCAAGATCAGCCTGTCCTTCGACGCCAAGAAGCTGCTCTTCGATTTCCGCCAGGATGCCGGCTCCGGATTCCGTGTCTGGGAGGTAAACACTGACGGCACGGGTTTGCGGCAAGTATCTTTCCCCCCGCCGGACGAGGCCGAAAAGGCGGCGCGCTGGCACAAATCCTGGCATACCGATGACATTCACCCCAACTATCTTGCGGACGGCAAAATCATCTTCTCCTCAAGCCGTTGCGAGCACACCATTCTGTGCGGCGGGTCGGGCGCGCTGGTGGCTCCTTGCCTGCACCGCATGGATGGCGATGGCAGCCACGTCGAACAGCTTTCGCAAAGCCCGGTCAGCGAATTCTGCCCGCTGGTTCTCGATGACGGCCGGGTCATGTATCACCGCTGGGAGTACGTGGACCGGGGCGCGCGGGTCGCCAAGACCGTCTGGTCCATGAATCCCGACGGGTCCAGGCCCCAGGAACTCTACGGCATGGCCGACGACGATACGACCATCTACATGTACCCGCAACCCCTGCCGGGGAGCAACCATCGCTTTGTGAGCGTGGGCACGTGCCACTTTCCGCAGGGAGGCTGCCTGGGGGCGATCCTGCTGGTGGACTTCGGGATGGGTGTCCGGGGGCGCGGTCCGGACCCGAATGAAAAAGGCTACGTCCAAGGCGATGGGCGCTGGCCGGTGGTCAATATCACCCCGCAAGTCTTCATTCCGCGGAGGTCGGAGCCGGGGTGGTGCTTCCTGACCGAAGGCGGCAAGTACGTGGCTGACGGAGAAGGCCGCAAAGGACACCTTTACACCCATCCTTATCCCGTCAGCGACCGGAAGTTCCTGGTCTCTTACAAGGTCAATCCCACGGACCATTACAAGAACGTGGCCAATGCCTACGCCTTGTACCTCATAGATACCGAGGGGCATCAGCGCCCGGTGCACGCCGATGCGCAACTCTCCTGCTGGCATCCCGTGCCGCTGCTCCCCCGCCCTGTCCCGCCGCTGGTGCAATCCTACCGGGATCCTGAATATGCCGCTCACAACCAGGCCCTGTGCGTCGTGGCCAACGTCTATCAGGGCATGGAGGGAGTCAAGACGGGGGAAGTCAAATGGCTGCGCCTCAATGAGGCGGTGCCGCGTTACTGGTCCACCGGCACACGTTGGAGTCCGACGTCGGACAGTTCCGGTTGGAAGGCCGCCCTGTGGTGCCGCGTCCAGTGGGGCGTCGTGCCCGTCGAAAAAGACGGCTCAGCCTGCTTTGTTGTGCCGGCGAATCGCAACATCTTTTATCAGGCCCTGGACGAGAACTTCAGGGAACTCCAGCGCGAGAGGACCTACGTGAATTACGCGCCCGGGGAGCTGCGTTCCTGCACGGGGTGCCACGGGCAAGGGAACCTCACCACAGCCGTGGGCAGTTCCACAACGCTGCTGGCGATGACGAGGCCGCCGAGCGTGCCCCAGCCGCAACCGTGCGATCTTAAAGCCAATGGCGGAGACGACTGCGCCGGCCAGGTCATTCACTACCCCACCGATGTTCAGCCGCTCTTCGATGCCAAATGCGTCAAGTGCCACGGGCAGAAAGATCCCGCGGGGGGGCTGAAGCTGACCGGGGAAGCGACCCAATACTACAACACCTCCTACGAAGAGCTGGCCAGGAAGGAACTGGCCGGACCACTCATTGCCGAATTCACTTCTTTTCTTAAAGGAGATCAAGGCAACTACAACGGCGCGGCCCTGCCGCCGCGGAACCTGGGGTGTCCCAAGAGCACGCTGCTCGCCCTCTTGACCAATTCCGCGCATCCGAAGAATGCCAAAGACGACCATTCCAAAATGCTCACGGAAATGGAATTGATGAGGCTGAGCCGCTGGGTGGACAGCAACTACCAGTTCTACGGCTCCTACTTCGGCCGCCACCATCCGCAATGGGCCAACCGGGACCCGAAGAACCCTGCTTACGATCCGGCGGATTTCAGGCGCAAGGCCACGTTCGAAGAAGCCATCGGTTTTCTTGCGCCGCCGTGGCACCGGTAGTGCGGATTTCTCAACGCAGAGAATGGGAAGAAGGGGAAGGATGGGAAAGATGGGAAGAAGATGATGAGTCATCCCATCCATCCTATTCTTCCCATTGACTCCCATTTTGGCCGGTGATGGCCGGGGGGGGACTGAACGGTTACGAAAATCCAAAATCCAAAATCCGCCCTCGCCGCCCTGCTGCTGGCGACGTCCGGACTGGCCTTCAGCCAGCCGGTGGTGCACTGGGCTTCGGACCCGGTGCGGCCCGATGAGACGGTGCTGCTGCGCGGCGGCGGGTTCGGCACGCAGCCGGTGGTGGAATTCGCGCGGTTGGACGACGGCGCTCCCGCGGCGGATCGTACCGCGGGCGTCTCGCCCGCGCTGGCCTGGGTCAAGCTTCCCGTGCTCCAGCCAGTTGACGACGCGCTCAAGTTCGTCATCCCTGCCGACACGCGCCCCGGCGTGTTTGTCTGCCGGGTGACGGCGGACGGCGCGCTCTCGGCGCCGGTGCTGCTCAACCGGCCCGAGGTCTGGTGGTTGCAGGGAGATGCCGGCCCCGGCGCGACCAGCGGCGGCTGGCTGCGCATCTTCGGCAAGTGCCTGGGCAGCGATGTGGCCAAAGTGCGCGTGCAGTTGGTCGCGGCCAGCGGCACGTCCGTCGCGCTGCCCCTCACCCTGCCCTCTCCCCAGGGGGGAGAGGGTTGGTCGTTGCGCTGCCCCGTGCCAGGCGACCTGGTGCCTGGCAGTTACACGGTGCGCCTGCATAATGGCCAAGGCGGAACAGGCGCCTGGTGCGAGGCGGGTACGGTGAGCATCACCGCGCCCGCGCTGTGGCCGGACACCAGTTTCAGCGTGCTCGAACCCTACGGACCCGACGCGGTACGCGACATGCGCCGCACGCTGGTCAAGTACGGCC
>JBEKKG010000757.1:0-4115 GCA_050010835.1 Planctomycetota bacterium | reverse complement strand
TGATGGTCATCCTCGAGTGTTGCCGCCGCATGGATGACTTCTCCGCACCGGCGGAAACCTAGTTTGCCCTACAAGGATGAGGGGGATTATGTACGATAGGTGCCTGCTGGACATCGCAAAGTTATGCCAGTCGCTGGAGAAGAAGGCGGTGACAGTGTACCGCCGCCTGGCGGCCAATAGCAGCGATGGGAATCTGGCTTCCTTCTGGAAGAGAATGGCCAAGGAAGAGACCGAACACCTGGACTATTGGCGGCAGCTTGCCGCCTTGGTCAGGAACGGCGTGATTCCGGACATCTTCGACGAAAAACTGGCGATCCGGGCCGAACTGCGGAAGCTGAATGAGCGTGTGGAGCGGTTGCTGAAGCTGGGTCCCCGCGATCAGACGGTCCTTTCAAGCTTTGCCCTGGCCTTCAGTCTTGAGTTCTCCGTGCTGCACCCTGCCATGGCCCGTTTCTGGCGCTTTACGGAGATGATCACGAAGCCGGGCACGTCGCCCGGCTCGACTTATGACACTCATATCCGTGAATTCATAGACGCAGCGCACCGTCATGCCCCGGCGGACCCCGTCCTGGAGTTATTTGGCGAGGCCATCGGCGCGCTGTGGCAGAATTATCAGATTGTTGCGCATACCGCGGAGACGGATTGGCTGACCGGCCTGCTGAACCGCCGCGGACTGATGGACGCCTGCAGAGCTTTGGCGCACTTGGCGAAACGCAACCAGTTCGTCTCGGGTGTGCTGATGATAGACGTGGACGGTTTCAAGAAGATTAACGATACCCACGGCCACCTGGCTGGGGATGACGTGCTCAAACTCGTGGGCCAGGCCATCCAACGGACGGTGCGCCATTCGGATGTGGTAGGCCGGTACGGCGGCGACGAGTTCCTGGTCTACTGCCCACAGATAGGCGACCATGGACAGGGCGTCCTGGCTGACAAGATACGCTTGGCTATCCGGCAAGCCTCAACACCAACTGTCTCCGTGACCGCCAGTGTAGGCGCGGCCTGCCAGAGAATTCTGAAGAATCCCGAGCGGTCTCTGCTGGGCCTCATAGCCTTAGCCGACCGGAACCTCTATGCGGCCAAGGCCGCCGGCCGCGACAGGGTGGTGGGGGGCTGAGGGGCACCCAGCTATCTGCCAGGAATGCCGGGGGGCAGCGCCACGATGCCTGTCCTCGTGACGGTCGCTATGAACGGCCCTGGAATGTTTCTCGCCATCTTCTCCATTCGGCGAAGGTTATTGGCGAATAACGCTGCCATTTCCGCACCGGGCAAATTGCCGGAGGTCAACACGAATGCCTTCACACCTGCCTCCTCCAAGGCCTTGCGTTCCTGGGGGCGCCGGCGGATGGCCTTGTCCTTGGTCAGACAGATCCACTTCTTCTCTCCGATCGTTGCCAGCCAAACCGCATCTGGCGTGCCCCTCGGAATATCCACGCCATAGAAGCGAACTTCGGCTCCGGCCTTCTTTAGTGCCTCGCCTACGCCCTGGCCCAGACATTCGTCAATGAAGAAGATCAGCGGCTCAGGCCGCTGTTGCGCGGGATTCATAGCGGATCGTCTCTTCGATCTGATTGGCATTGCATTGATAATCCGCAGCCAGTGCTTCAATCTCGTCACCTGCCCTGAAGCGTTCTGCAATCACAGCCGTCAGGATCCGCGTCCCACTGATGCAAGGCTGGCCAAATGATACTCCGGGGTCTATTACAACTATTCGCGGACTGTCCAGCTTGGCCGTTGACCAAGGAAACAGCCGCGCCGGCGCGCGGTTTGAGTCAAATTCGAGACGGTCCAGGTATTGCTCTAACACAGCCTTCATAGCCAATTGTCCGCGCTCTGATGCGCTTATGAACCTGCCATATTGTTCGATGAAGACGTTATGCCCGTCCGTGAAGAAGCTGCTATCGAAAAGGGGGCGCGCGGTATGGAAATGCTCCTGCATGTACGAAATCGCCCGGCGCACAGCCGGCAATTTCACGCCATGTTTGCGCAAGGAACTAAGAAAGAACACTTCAACGAGGTTTTGGAAGGAGAGAATGCGTTGTTCTCGATCTGCTGCTGCGATCACTGCCTGGAAGCCGGTGCTCGTCTCCCCGATAACCCAGGACTTGACCGTGGAACGGGGAAGGGCGAGGTGGTGCGCTACATCGCCAATCCCGTAAAGAGGCCATTCTGTAGCCGGGCTCTGAGGGCGGATGCTCTTGCTCTGAGATTCAGTGATCGGCACGGCCAGAGTCCCTTTCAGCACGGCTTCTGGTTCTCCCCAGTCCGCAGCATATACTAGCCTCAAACCCACGCCTGTGTCAACAGGCCAGTTGTGCGCTCATCTGGATACTGGATATTCAATGCTTTGACGTCCTCATAAGCAGCGCTCCGTTGCCTGCTATGGGAAAAATGGGAAGAACAGGAACGATGAAACCGCTCCCTCACGGTCGCGGCTCGGACTGAACGGTCACGCACCAAGCCGCGCGCAATCCAAAATCGAAAATCGAAAATCCAAAACTGTTACACGCACCTGTGTTCCTTCAACCACTGGTACTCCGCGGGCAGGCGCCCCCACATCTCCTGCGTGGCCAGGTGCAGTTCCTGCGTCTCCGCATCGGTCAGGACCGGGCCTTCCTTGACGGCTTTGACCACATTGTCAACCTGGGCGATGCTGATCAGGCCCGGGATGGGCGCCGTTATCGCGGGGTTGGCGAGGATGTAACGGATGGCGAGGCGCGCGCGCTTGCTGTCTTCTTCGGCCTGAGGGCAGTCGGCTGAGCCGTCGCCCTTGAAGAGTGAGTTGCTGGCGAAGGGCTTGATGCCGAAGACACCGACGTCCTGCTTCTGCACGGCTTCGAACACGCTGTCCGTGGGCAGAACTGTGCTCCCGGCTGTGTAGGGTGTGCAGATGGCCTCAATCTGCGGGTACTTCTCGATCTGCGCCTTGATCCAGGGGCGGTCGTGGCAGGACATCCCCGTGAAGCGGGCCTTGCCTTGCTTCTTGGCTTGTTCCATGGCGCGGATGGCCTCTTCCATCTCCGCCGCGGTGTGCTGGCTGCCGCGCTCCAGCATGGTGATGCGCCAGAGGTCCACGTAATCGAAGTTGGCTAGCTTGAGGCTGTTCTCGAGGCGCTCCATGAGTTTCGCGGTCGTGCGCCAGGGCCCGAAGCGCATTTCGTTCTCGTACCAGGAGTAGCCGAAGAACATCTTGTCGCGGCGGCCCTGCAGGGCCTTGGAGTAGGCGAGCACTTCCCCGCTCACGCACGCGTCCACGTAGTTGATGCCCACTTCGAGGCAATGGCTGAGCACGTCGGTGCGGTTCTTCTGGAAGCCCTCCGCGTCGCCGTTCTTCACGTACTTGTCAATGCGCTTCCAATGTCCGCCGAGGCAGACTGCCGAAACCCACAAGCCGGTCTTGCCCAGGCGGCGATACTGCATCTCGGGGTTGTAGCTGCGGGTCTTCTTGATTTCCTCGGCCTGCTTGGCCTTGTCTTCTTTCTCGTCCGCCCGGGCGGCGGAAGCCGTCCCCAGGCCTGCGGCTGCCGCGCCCGCGGCAACGATGCTGCTGAACTCGCGCCGGCTGATCGTCTCTGACATGGCTTGCCCTCCTTGGGGTTCCGGTCCGGTCTGCTATGCGTGATTACACCGCTCAAGTCCTGAGAGTCAATTAAGAAATCGGAACTGTGCAGTCCGAGCCGCGCGCGTAAGCAAGCGGCAATGTCCGCTCCCTCACGGTCGCGGCTCGGAGTGCGCGGTTACAGGTCAAGGATTCTTGGGGAGGAGCTCGATTGTCTCCCTGATTGCTGCCGCATGAACGACAATACACAGGCCCATGCGGTGCTTCGTCTCGCCGGACTGATAGATCGTCTTGAACTTCTCGTTGAGGAAATGCTGGCCATGCACAATCCCGACGATCAACTGCGTGGGCCTTTCGTTGGCGCCAGCGGAAGCGCGCGCCTCCTCCGCGACGTAGATGGGGCTGCCGCTGTCAACCGCAGCGGACGACGCACCAACTTTGGATTCCGCAGCGGCGAGAATGTCGGAAGCGAGGATTTCTCCGGCGGTGCCCGACCCGCGGACATCCGCGAGATTGACGCCGCGTTCGCTGGCGAGACGTCGCGCTTTGGGGGAAA
>JBEKKG010000756.1:0-4120 GCA_050010835.1 Planctomycetota bacterium | reverse complement strand
CGCTGCTCCAAAGCCCCGGAATGCAAGGCCACCCTGCACCTCGACCAGCAGGGCAAGGTGCAGCAGAAGCCGGAGCCGCAGCAGACCGGACTCAAGTGCGACCTGTGCGGCGGCGCTGTCCTCAAGAGCGTAGGCCGCTTCGGCGCGTACCTCCACTGCGTCAACTACAAACCCCGCGGGAAGCAGAAGCCGGAGAGCGGCAGCCAGAAGACGGGGGAGAGCAGCCAGAAACCCGGAGCGCCCTGCCCCTTCACCATGCGGCTGGACAAGTCCGGCCATCCCGTCCGCAAGTTCGCACCGATCCCCACGGGCCGGAACTGCGAGAAGTGCGGCAGCCCGCTGGTCGTGCGCGTGGCTGCCCGAAGGGCGCGCCCGAAAGGCCAGGCCAAGCCCAGGGCTCCCAGGCCATTCTTGAGCTGCTCCAACTTCCCCAAGTGCAGGGCCGCCATGGACCTGCCGCCCGAATTGGCCGAATTGGGCCAGCAAGCCGTGGCCCGCTGGCAAGAGACGGACGCCAAAAACCAGGCCGACCTGGCCGTGTACCTCAAGAACCAGCAACCATAGGAATAGTGTAGCGCAGGCTTCCAGCCTGCTGTATCGCCGACTTCCAGTCGGCAGGGCTCGCATTGCTGTGAGCGTCCAGAGAATCAACGGACCTTCTGCGGGCTGGAAGCCCCGCGATACAGCAGGCTGGAAGCCTGCGCTACATTCAGCGATGCGCTCTTCGTGATCGCATGCCGCGCAGATAATGCTGGACTTTGCGGAGGTCATGGAGTAGGATTGTCGAGCGTAACGTGGAGGGGACAGCCATGCCTGCACAGCCGCGAAACGTAAAACGAAAGCTCGCCACGCTGTTGCTAGTCTTGGCCTGCTCCGCGATCGCCTTCCCGGCCACCGCTCAAAGCGACGGCGACGCCGACAAACAAAAGAAGAAAGAGGATTCCATTCGCCAAGAGGCGAAGACACTGGCTCAAACTGTCCAGACTGAGGACAACTCCGTCTCGCTCCACGGCCACTTCAGTGTCGAGAAGGAAATGGCCGAAAATAACAAGCCTTTGCCCAAGGTTGTCGGCTATCTCTCAGCCGGCGGGGAGATATACCCGGTGATGGTGGCGCAACCTGCGGCGCTGGGGACACTCCTGAGCTTCGACAACAAGGACGTCTCGCTCACAGGCAAAATCCTGGACAAGGGAGACGACGGCAAGTTTCTGATCGTCACGACGGTCGTTATCCCCGCGGGCGCCCCGCCGGCCAAAAAGAAGCGCGGCGGACTGTAGGATTTTGGATTTTCGATTTTCGATTGGCCGCCGAGCGTACCGCGGGCGTCTCGCCCGCCTTCGTCCTCGCGCTCGGCCTGCCCACGAGGGCAGTGTATGTGGAATCAAGTGTCAGACTTGGCTCTTGGCCGGTTTCTGCTCAGGCATCTGAGGGTGTCCGGCTACTACGGCCCGCGCAGGCCTCCTCCGGCCTTTCGCCTTGGGCGTGGGTGGGGGAGTTACGTTCTTGTAGGTGGGATCGAAGCCGCTTTGCATCTTGCGGCCAAGGTTGTCGGCGGCCTTCTGTAAAGCCGCGCGCTCCTCAGGCGTCATCTGGGCAATCCTTAGCCGTGATTGCCGCATCAGTTCGTCATGTTGTGCCCAGAACTCTTCATTTGACAGTTCATGGCTGCCGGGTTTCATGTCTCCCTCGCGCGTATCTCGATCCATCCCGCCATTGGCCTTACATCCAGGACCTCAAACCTGGCGCCTGTTCTGAACAATACTTCATGCTCTAATGGATCTCCAGCGACGCCTTCTATTTTCCTTCCAGTTCTCGACTCATAGATGAATCCTATATTGCCTTCGCGGGCGTTGAAATCATCAGTCGAATACGTCGCGGACGTGAAGGCATCACCGCCCCCTTCCTGTACCGTTGCAAGAAGGCCGGGAGACCGCCTTTGATTATGATCTTACGGTAAACTCTCCCTTCATGCGCGGGCGCCTTGGAGAGCGCCTTGTCCAGCAGCCGCCGCAAGGCCCGGTTGTGTTCATCGGGCCGCCCCTCTCGCAACTGTGCGTTCAATTGTTCAATCTTCTCCAGGTCCGTGCTATAGTGATAAACGATTGCCGCCTCCTCGTACGTCCAGTTGCCGAGCTCCCGCGCCGCGGCAATCTTCCCGAACTGGTCACGAGACTTCTGGAAAGCCGGGTCCACGGCTATGACAGCGAAATCGCGCTGCCACTCTGTGTCTTTGGTGCGCAGTTTATCCACCTATGTCATCCACCGCCCCAAGGGCTACTATAGTCCTGTCCGAGCCGCCGCCGCCACAGCCACCCGAAAACCGAGGTTGATGCCACGGTCGCCAGGACGGCTCCTGCTGCGGAACGCCGCGCGACAGTGCGCCGGTTGATTGAGCCACGACCCGCCGCGCAACACGCGGGCCATTCTGCTTGCCGCCCCTTTGGGATCGGTCGCAGGCCCGCTTGGGTACTCGCCGTACCAATCCGCGCACCACTCCCAGACGTTGCCGTGCATGTCATACAGTCCCCAAGCGTTCGGGGCAAACGAACCGACAGGCATGGTCTTTTTACGGTACTCGCCTTTGCCCCCCGCACCATAAGTCTAGTCTCCGTCGTAGTTCGCTTGTTGCGTACTGATGGTCTTTCCCGTGTTGAAAGGCGTCGTCGTTCCCGCCCGACAGGCATATTCCCACTGCGCTTCGGTCGGCAATTGAATCGTCCACTGCCCCTCTCCCGCGCGAGGAGAGGGCTGTGTGAAGGGGAGCTTTGCGCTCAACTTTTCACAGAACAGTTTTGCATCATCCCAGGAGACTTTCTCGACTGGGTTCTTCGTCCCCTTGAAGTGTGCGGGATTCGTGCCCATCAGCGCTTCATACTGCTCCTGCGTGACCTGGCACTTCCCCATGTAGAACGGCTGGCTGATCGTCACCTCATGCTGGGTCTCGTCAGGATTCCGATCCCGCTCCGTTTCGGGGCTGCCCATGGTGAACTTGCCGGCGGGGATGAGGACGAGATCGAGCTTCACGCCGGGGCCAAGGTCGAGGGTCAGCGTGGCGGGCGGGCCTTCGTGTTCCAAAGCATCCATAGGCGCTATCTTGAACGGGCAAAAGTTCCTGAACCGTCAATCTATCGCCCCCTTGCGCGCTGTGCAAGAAAATCGTAGACAGAGCGCCTCGGTACGTTCAGTCCCCCGCTTTTCACTTTACCCGCGCCCAAATGCTAATAACTATTAGCCACATGCGCATTCCCGCGTTCCTGTTGTTTTCCGCGGCCTGCTCCGCCCTTGCAGCCGAGCAGATCGAAATTCAATACTGGACCAGCCCCTATGAACTGCGCACTATGGCGGAAATCTTCGAGCAGTACCAGAAGGAGAACCCGCATGTCAAGGTCGTCATTGGCCAGTCCGCGGCGCGCAACATAGTGGACGATCCGCAGCGCGTCCTCTGCGCCATCGTGGGCGGCGATCCGCCGGACATCATCTTCTTCGACCGCTATGCCGTCGGCGAATGGGCGGCGCGCGGCGCCTTCATGCCGCTGGACGACTTCGTCGCGGAAGACAAGCTCGCCGGCGATCCCGACGCCATCAAGGAAGAGAATTACTACAAGCCCTGCTGGGAGGAGGCCTGCTACCAGGGCAAGCTGTACGGCATCCCCATTGGCACGGACGACCGCGCGCTCTATTACAACAAGGACGTGCTCATCAAGAAGGGCCTGACGAACGAGAAAGGCGAAGCCCAGCCGCCGCGCAGTTGGGCGGAACTGCGCCGCTACGCCACGGTGCTTTCCGTTTTTGAAGGCGAGGGCCCCCAGAGAAAGCTCAAGCGCGCCGGCTTCGTGCCCAACTATGGCAACTCCTGGCTGTACCTCTACGGCTGGCAGAACGGCGCCAGATACATGAGCGCGGACGGCAAGACGTGCCTGCTCAACGAACGCGCGGTCGTCGGCGCGCTGGAGTTCATGAAAGGCATGTACGACGACCTGGGCGGCGCGGCCGAAGTCAACGCTTTCCAGTCCAGTTTCCAGGGCGGAGAACTCGACCCCTTCTTCACGGGCAAGGTCGCCATGAAGATAGACGGCAACTGGGTGCTGTCCGGGATTGCGGCCTACAAACCGGACCTGAA
>JBEKKG010000755.1:0-4124 GCA_050010835.1 Planctomycetota bacterium | reverse complement strand
TGGGTCCTCTTAACCAGTCTGCCTTGTGAGACCTTGGCGCAGTGTATGAAGGTAGTCAAGCTGTACGCGGCGCGCTGGTTAGTGGAGGAGTATCATAAAGCGCTGAAGACGGGGACGGGCGTTGAAGAGAGCCAGTTGGAAACGGCGGCTGCGCTGGAAGCGCTGATCGCAGTACTCGCCTTGGTGGCAGTACGGCTCCTGGGCTTGAAATTGGTAGCGCGCACGGAACCGCAGAAGGCGGTGGAGGTGGGTGCCCTGGGGCCGGAAGTGTGGGCCATTCTGGCGGCGAAGTACGGACGTCCACCAGGAGGCTGGACCGCGCGCACGACGTTGGTGGCGATCGCACGGCTGGGTGGATTCCTGGCGCGCAAAGGCGATGGCGATCCGGGGTGGCTGACGATCTGGCGCGGCTGGCAACGTCTGATGCACCTCGCCGAAGGCTACCTCCTTGCTGGACAAAGGAGCGCCAGATGTGGGTAATGACAAGGGCTGAAGCCGGGGGTTAGCCGGTCAGGGATTTTGGCGGCCCCGTACTGAGGTCTTGCAGCGAAGTAAGGATCGCAGAGCACGTTAAGAACATATTTTTCGGTCTTGACACGTCCCGCGCCAGTCGTATGGTTTCCTGAAGTGAACACCAGTTCGTAAGAAGGAGAGGCGAAATATGAGCACGGTTTCCGCTTCAAAGGCTGGCCTCGTAAAGCAATGGGACGCACTGTTGCGCGAAGCATGGGGACTGTTCGCTAAATGCCAGAGTACGCCCTATCTCGTCACACCCTCCATCCCCATACTCTATTTCGGTGACTATCCGCGCTACTGCCTGTCCTCACCGAAAGTAATCACTGTTGGGCTGAACCCTTCGCTTGCGGAGTTCCCCACGGCAAAGCCTTTTCAGCGCTTTCCTGCGGCTGAGCATATCTGTACGGTGAAGCCAAGCCCGGAGGATCTAAAGAAGTACTCGACTGCGCTTAACAACTACTTCGAGGTTCACCCTTTTGCAAAATGGTTTGGTTCTTTCGAACCGCTTCTGAACGGGTTGGGTTGCAGTTATTACAATGACAAGGGGCAGCCGAACCGTGCATTGCACACCGACCTTTGCTCTCCCTTGGCAACAAGACCGACGTGGAGCAAGTTGAAGGAAAGCGAGCGGGAATCACTTGTTAGAACCGGCAAACCTCTTTGGCACAAACTTGTCGAGTGTCTGTCTCCACACATCATATTGATCTCTGTCAGACAAAGCTATCGTGATGAACACATAGAACTTGCGTTCAAGGGGAATTGGCAGCCGTTTCACACAGTGACCAAGAAGAAAGACGGCAACTCCCGGAAAGAGCCTTACGTAGTTGAGACCAGAGACATAGAGATTCGGGACAAGCCCGCCCTGCTTGTATTCGGGCAAGCGGCCAACACGCCTTTAGGCACCATTTCTGGCGAAGAAAAACGTAATGTCGGCAGGAAGCTTAAGGAGGTCCTTTATGCACACAATCACCGATGAAGTGCGCTTTTGCCAGTTTCCTCATCCTGGTGCTGAGCACATACCGGACAAGCAAGGCTGGATTGACTGGAACCGCGGAGACCACAAGCGGAAGTTTCTGCTATCACGCGGTCGTTGGTTGCGTGGACCCAAGGAAGATAATCTTGTTTTCTGGGGGGAATGGGAACCACAGTCCGAGGTCGTAAAGGAGTTCGGCGCCGAGGACAAGGCGATGCCCAGGTTTCTATATAGGCCGTTCTATTCCGTTCCCAAGGATGAACAGGCTCATCCAGGCGAGTCTGGCTGCAAAGACCGTGCCTTGCAGAATACTGACCCATTCGTCTTCGGCAACCAGTTTCATTATGTCTGTTGCAAGCAGCACAGGAACAAGGGGCGGACGGAAACCAAGATGCGGCACCTTAAGCCAGGCTCGGTCATCTTATTCGGCTCATGCCCCAACAACGCATTCGTGCTGGATACCGTGTTCGTAGTGGACCACCACTGCGATTTCAGCTTCAGTCAGGAAACTGTGCATGCTATCTACAAAAAGGTTTCACCTACATACAAGGCAGTTACCCTGGATCGTCTTGACCGTCTGCCGAAGGGCAGGAGTTACAGGTTGTACTTCGGCGTTACGTATGAGAGCCGAAACCGCTTCGGCGGCATGTTTTCGTATTTCCCGTGTCAGCGGCGTTGTGCAGGGACAGTTGGCTTTAGACGGCCGAAGATCTCGGGTTCTTTCATCACACCCAGGGTACAGAATTTCAAGGCACCTAAGTCGACAAGAGAGGAGAACATTTGCCTGTGGAACAAAGTGCGGCAGTGTGTGGAAGATGATGATCAGGATTTGAAGCTTGGGTTGTCTGCACAGTTGCCAGAGCCGAACAACAAGTGCCCCATGATGCATTCGTAAGAACCGGCGGGTGAAGCCATGCCCACTACATCGAATACGTTCAGGTTGCAGGCGGCACTCAAGATTCACCATAGAATCATGTCGGGCAGTTACCCCAACGCAACCGCGCTCGGTAAAGAACTGGGCGTCACAGCCAAGACGGCCCGGAAATACTTTGAGTTGTTGGCGGATGTGTTTGGCGTCAACCCGATCTACGATCAATACGAACACGGCTATCACTACGAGAACGTCAGCCGGGCCTCCCTCGTCCCGCGGCTGCGCGAAGACGAAGTGGCCGCAGTCTTCCTGGTCGAACAGGCGGCGCGCAGTCTGGCCGGATCGCCCGTGCAGAAGGTACTGGAATCCGTGCTGGGCAAGCTGGCGCTGATGATACCCGCGGGGTGCAGCGTCACGCTGGACCAGCTTTCGGATGCGCTGTCGCTGCGGTTGGAGCGCGCCTCAAGTGTCAGCGACCACGACCGGCAGACGCTGAACACGCTTTACGCCGCGCTGATGCAAAAGCGCCGGGTGTCCATCGTCTACACTGGCCGATACCGCGATGAACCTACCCAGCGGAAAATTGACCCCATCCACCTGACCCGCTGCGAGGGCCAGTGGTACTTGGTCGCGTATTGCCATCTGCGCAAGCACATCCGCACATTTGTCCCGGCGCGAATGCAGAGCGTGCGGATTCTGAATGAGACATTTGAGCGGCCCGCGGGATTCGACCCGCAGGAGCACTTCCGCTCGGCCTTCGGCATCGTTACGGGCTGCAACGTGTCTGCTCTGGCGTTGCGCTTCGATGCTGAAGTTGCCGGCCTTATCCGGGAACGGCAGTGGCATGCGACACAGACATTGGAGGAACTCCCAGGGGACGAGGTGCGCCTGCGGATGACATGTTCGCAGAGCAATGAACTCGTTGCCTGGCTGCTGAGTTGGGGCGAACACGTGGTCGTCGAAGCGCCTGTGGAACTGGGGCGCGAAGTTGCGCAGGCGCATCGAAGCGCGGCGGCAAAGCAAACTTCCGGGAGAGGAGGTGTTGTTTGAGAAAACGAATCACACTCGCGTTACCCCAGTTACCGTGACAGTGGCGAATCTATCCTGTATCACATCCTTAATTACGTTACTATCCATACAACTCATGCAATCCATTTGGCTTAACGAATAAAGTCAGTACATCTATTCTTTGGTTACAGCCTCTTACAGTAAAGGATATTCCCCTGTGGCTTTGGAGTGTCCCTTGGAAAAAATCCGGAGAAAAATTAAAAAAAGTTATCTCCTTGCTGGCCTTTGATTTAAGCCGTCAATAGCCCTCACAGAGCCTTCTCCAAAACCGAATCTTCGCGCCGCCATACGTATTATATAGATAGGACAAGGCAACATGGGTCAAGTACCACAGTTCAGGAACATCGTCCGCATCGGCTGTCGCGAGCCGGCGCAGAGTCCGGTCCGTGCCTTGATCACCCAAGGGAAGCAGAGCGTACTGCGGGAGTCCCGCCCGCCTTCGTCCTCGTGCTCTGCCAGGCTGCCACTGGAGGACGGGACGCCCGCGGCACGTCTACCCACTGTGTGGGGCGACTTGGCAAGTCGCCCTACAACGCAGTGGGGCGACCCTCCGGGTCGCCAGGCGATCCAGAGGATCGCCCTACTGGGTCGCCCTGCAATGTGGGAGCGTTCAGAGAAGGGCTTGTGTACTGCGCTCCCCACTGGCGCTGCTTCAATGACAGCGCAACAATGGCGCACCCATGACGCACTGATGAC
>JBEKKG010000754.1:0-4125 GCA_050010835.1 Planctomycetota bacterium | reverse complement strand
GTAAATGTACCGCGGGCGTCCCGCCCGCTCGTGGCAGGCTGGCAGAATCCGAGGGCAAAGGCGGGCGGGACGCCCGCGGTACGCTCTGCCTCGTGCATTTACTGACATGCACCCCCGGCTCGAGGGGCAGCAGGACCTGCAACAGACCCGGTAGGTCGTGCGTTTTGGAGAAAGGCTGCACGGCCTCTTGGAGACGCGCCTTCAGATACTTCTCGGCGCACTGCTGGGCGTGAAAACAAATCACATCGTACACGGGCTTCCCGCGGGCACGGGCTTCGCGTTGCATCACGGCAAAATCGCCTTCCGCCTTCTTAACCCATTCGCGCGTGAGGGGCTTCATAGAGCAGTTTGCCCTTCTCCACAATCTCCCGCAGGAAGAAGTCATTCAGCGCGAGGCGGCGTTGCAGTTGGCGGGGCGTCCGCAGCACCAGATCCAGAGGGAAGCGGCTGGGAACCCGCGTTTCGATCTCCACGGCCTTGCCCAGGCCGTTGCCGCGGAACGGCATGACCACCAGCAGGTCCACGTCGGAGCCGGGACCTGGCCGGCCATAGGCGTAGGAGCCGAAGAGTATGATCCTCTGTGGACGGAATTCCCGCGCAACCAGCGCGGCGAACTCCTTTATCTGTCTCATAGTGGCCATGGTTGAGACCTTTCAACGGCCTGCAATGATTTATTCCACCCAGTCCAATTCGTCAAGCCTTCATTCACCGCATCGTTACTTTTTGATCGTCTCCTGCCCATCCATGTACTTGCGCAACACGGGCGGGATGACGATCGAGCCGTCCGCCTGCTGGAAGGTTTCCCACAGCGCCACGACAATGCGCGGGAGCGCCAGGCCGGAGCCGTTGAGCGTATGGACGTACTGCGGCTTGCCGCCGTTGGCCGGGCGGTAGCGGATGTTGCTGCGGCGCGCCTGATAGTCCTCAAAGTTGGAGACGCTGGAGACCTCCAGCCACTTTTGGGCCGCGGGGGCGTAGGCCTCCAGATCGTAGCACTTGGCCGCGGAGAAGCCCAGGTCGCCGCGGCAGAGCAGCAGCACGCGGTAGTGCAGGCCCAGTTCCTGGAGCAGGTGCGCGGCGTGCTCCAGCATCTCCTCGTGCGCGGTGTAACTGGCCTGGGGCGTGGTGAGCTGGAGTATTTCGACTTTGTTGAACTGGTGGACGCGCAGGATGCCGCGCGTGTCGGCGCCGGCCGCTCCGGCTTCGCGCCGGAAACAGGCCGAGTAGGCCGCGTACTTCCTGGGCAGCTCGCTCTCTTCGAGCAGCTCATCGCGGTGGAAAGCGGTCACGGGCACTTCGGCGGTGGGGATGGCGTACAGATCGTCCACCTCGGCGTGGTACATCTGGTCCTCAAACTTGGGGAACTGGCCGGAGCCGAACAGGGTCCGCTGGCTGACGAAGAACGGCGGAAAAAGCTCCTCGTAGCCGTGGCGCGTGCGGTGCACGTCCAGGAACCAGGAGACGAGCGCGCGTTCGAGGCGCGCGCCGTCCCCGCGCAGGAAATACCAGCCCGACCCCGCGACCTTGCCGCCGCGGTCGGTGTCCAGGATGCCAAGCTTGGGGCCGAGCTCGAAATGCGGCTTGGGAGCGAAGTCGAAATGCGGCGGCTGGCCTACGGTCTTCACCACCACGTTCTGTTCGGGCGACGTCCCGGGCGGGACCGAGGCGTGGGGCACGTTGGGGATCCAGGAGAGGATGGCATCGCGCTGCGCCTCCACGCCGGCTTGCTCGCGTTCCAGTTCCTGGATGCGGTCGTTGAGGGCCTTCGACTGGGCCTGGAGCGCGGCGATTTCGTTGCTGACGGCGCCCAGCTTCTCGGGATCGCCCGCCAAGGCCTTGGAGCGGCCCATGCGCACGCCGATGTCTTTGGAGAGCTTGTTCTTCTCGGCCTTGAGTTTCTCCGCCGCCTGGAGGGCCTTCTTGCGTTGTTCCTCGAGCAAGGGCAGTTTCAGCAGGGCGGCGTGTTCGTTGGCCGCCTTCTTGTCGTCAATTGCTTTCTGGACCAGTTCCAGGTTGGCCAGGACGAACTTTGCATCGAGCATGAAACCTCCCCGCACTCAAAATCCGAAATCCGACATTGCGCTGCCGCGTCCGGTTGCTGCAAGAACCGCGTTCCGAAAAACGGCAAGGGAGTGTAACTCCCCAGGGCGCGGCATTCAACCAAAACCGAAACTAGAAATCCGGCAACCCTTCAGTCCTCCCCGGCCTATCCCGTCTTCAGAGGGAGAGGACGGGAAGGAGAGGAAGAATGGGAAAGAGGGGAAGAAGATGATGATGAGTCCTCCCATCGTTCCCATACTTCCCATATTTCCCATTCTCTGCCCCGCGGTCGCGGCTCAGGCCGAAGGGTTACAGAAATCCAACTTCCGGCGTCCGCCGTGGCAAAAAGCGGTTGTTGTGCTATGATCTGGTAAAGGAGTGTTTGTGCCTGCACGCAAGAAGTCCAATCCCGGCCCGGCGCCGTCCGCAGCTTTCTTGGAGGGCAAGGCGGAGAAGCCGCTGGACATCCTCGTCACCGGCGGGCTGGGGGCGGTGGGCAGTTTCCTGGTGCCGGAACTGGAGCGGCGCGGGCATCGCGTCTTCGTGGCGGACATCCGCCATCACCACGACGCGCCCGCTTATGCGCGCTGCGACGTGGGCGAATTCCGCCAGGTCGAGCGGCTCTGGACCGGCGGCGGCTGGCCGCAGGGTTACACGCCGCGCCCGCGGCGCTTCGACCTGGTCTATCACCTCGCGGCGGAGTTCGGCCGCTGGAACGGCGAGGATTACTACGAGAACCTGTGGCTGACTAACGCCGTCGGCACCAAGAACATCCTGCGCATGCAGGAGCGCGAGGGCTTCCAGGCGGTGTACTTCTCGTCTTCCGAAGTCTACGGCGACTACGCCGGCGCCATGCAGGAAGAAGTGATGGACCGGGTTGAAATCAAGCAGCTCAATGACTACGCGATGAGCAAGTGGGTCAACGAAATGCAGGTGCTCAACTCCGCCGTGCAGTTCCAGACGCAGAGCGTGCGGGTGCGGCTCTTCAATACCTACGGCCCGGGCGAATACTACAGTCCGTACCGTTCTGTGATCTGCCTGTTCTGCTACCGCGCCCTGCATGGCCTGCCGTATACGGTTTACTGCGGGCACAAGCGGACCAGCACTTTCATAGAGGACATGGCCCGCACCCTCGCGAACATCAGCGCCAATTTCAAGGCCGGCGTTGTCTACAACATCGGCGGCAAGGATTTTCATGACATTGAGACTTGTTCGCGCCTGATCTTGACGAACCTTGGAAAAGGTGATTCAATAGTTACGTACAGGGAGGCCGAGCCCCTGACCACCAGACAGAAACTGGTGGATTGCTCGAAGGCGGCGCGGGACCTGGCGCACCGCACGACCGTGTCCCTGGAGGAAGGCATCCGGCGCACGCTGGCCTGGATGCGGAAGGTGTACAACGTTTAGCCGGGAGGAGAGTGCATGAAGATCAGCATCACCTACTGCACCATGTGAAACTACCTCCCCCAAGCCACCAGTTTGGCGGCGGAGTTGAAGAGGACTGCGGGGGTGGAGGCGGAGTTGATCGCAGGCTCTCATGGCATCTTCGAGGTGAAGGTTGATGGAAAAACCATTTATTCCAAGGACAAAACCGGCCGATTCCCTATAGTCGGCGAAGTGAGCGAGTTGTTGCAAGGGAAAGCTGCGCAGTGACAGCTTTCCAGTCCCGGGGCCAAGGCGCTGTTAGGGCGGCCAACCGGAGAAGCAGAGGGCGGGCGAAACGTCTGCGGCGCCAGGAATGCATTTTACGGCTTGACGCGGACGCGCCGCTCAGGTACGAAAGGGGCCGCGGAAAGACACAGGGCCGGCCGGGCGCTGGCGGCAGGGCGCCGCTTGAGCGCGTAACCCGGGGTGCCTGTGGCGGTTCGCGGTTTCCGTGAAGGAGCCGGGTATGGGCCTGTTCAGCCGCAAGAAAAGCCTGTTGGGATTGGACATCGGCTCTTCGTGCGTGAAGGCCCTGGAACTGACGCGCGTGGGCCAAAGCCTGGTTATCACCGGCATGGGCAAAGCGGAAGTGGAGAGCCAGGAAAATTTGCCCAATGCCATCACCAAGGCCTTGCACGATTCCGGGATAAAGACCAAGCG
>JBEKKG010000753.1:0-4126 GCA_050010835.1 Planctomycetota bacterium | reverse complement strand
CCGACCTGGACCGGCTCGGCCTCGACGATCCCCGCGTCTTGTCCGACGACATGACCCACCGCGGCCGGACGCGGAACGCTGCACCGCGGCCTGGTGCGCCCAATGGTGGGCCTGTTGCCGGTAAGTTACGGGAATTTCTCTTTCGATTTCAGAGTCAAGCAATTCTTGCGCGGCGTGAAGTCTCCGCGAGCGCACCGGCTCTGGCGCTGGCTGGGTTCGTTCGTGCCGGAGGAACTGGCCGGGTTGCTTGAGCCGGAGGCTTTTCCCGCTGTGGACTGCGGCACGCTCTACGCCGAAATCGAACGGCTGCACAACCATGTGGCCCATTTCGACACCACCACCCGGGATGGCTACATTTTCGCCCGGACGTACCTGGCCGACGGTGTGCTGGCCAAAGTGGACCGCGCCACGATGGCCTGCGCGCTCGAAGCGCGCTCGCCGCTGCTGGACCACGAGTTCGTGACGCTGGCCTGCACGGTGCCCAGCCGGCTCAAATACGCCCACGGCCGCACGAAGTATATTTTGAGGAAGGCCCTGGAGGGCTGGCTCCCCGAGGACATACTGCGGCGTCCGAAAAAGGGCTTTGGCATACCCATCGGCGACTGGTTCCGCGGCCGGCTGCGCGAGGCGCTCCAGGATACGCTGCACGAGCGCCGCATCCGCGAAGGGGGGTTCCTGCGTCCCGCCGCCGTGCGCAAGCTGGTGGACGATCATCTCAGCGGAAAACGCGACAACCGCAAACCGTTGTGGACGCTCTTCATGTTTGAACGCTGGCGTGAACAGTGGCTGAAGAACCAGGATGCGCCCCGCGTCGGCGCCGCTGTTCAGGAAAGCTTGACGGCAGTGGCCAGTGGCTAATCACTAGCCACTAATCACCAGCTACTAATTACTAACCACTAGCCCCTAGCCGAGGATGTGTCAAGATGAAATGGGTCGGCAATCTCATCGGCCTGGCGGTCTTCGCGATCCTGTGCGCGGGCGCCTGGGTCATGCTCTTCCACCTGGAATGGCTGAAGCCTCAGCACAAAGAAGAAGCGGAAGCTGAGGTCGAGACGGAGGTCCCCGTCCACGTCGGGAAGATCAAGCGGGCCACGCTGCATCATTACATCGAAGCCTTTGGCCTTGTGGCCGCCGAAACCGCGCGCGACGGCAAGCCGGCCGCGAGCGCCCGTGTGGCTTCCCCGAGCAGCGGTGTGGTCGCTGAACAGTTGTGCAGCGAAGGGCAGCGGGTAGAGAAGGGCGCGCCGCTGTTTCAGCTCGACGGCCGCGCGGCGCGGGCGGAAGAGGAGAAGGCGGCCGCAGCGCTCGCCTCGGCGCAGTCGGCGCTCGTGAGGCTGAAGGCCAGCACGCGGCCGGAGCAGCTCGCAGTGGCCGAGGTTGCCGTGGAAAAGGCGCGCCACGCCGTGACCGCGGCCGAAAAGGACTTCCACCGCCAGCAGGCGCTCAGCGCGGACCAGGTCGCCTCCGCCAAACAAGTCGAGGCGGCCGAATTGCTGTTCAGGTCCGCCGGCGACGACCAGGCCACGGCGGAGAAGCAGTTGGCCTTGCTGCAGAGCATGCCGCTGGCCGAGGAAGTTGCGGAAGCCAATGCCAAGATCGCCGAGGCTGAAAAGGCCTTGGCCGCCGCCCGCTTGCAGCACGCGCTGCTGACGATCAAGGCGCCGCTGTCTGCTACGGTGCTGAAGGTCAATGTCAACCCCGGCGAAGCCGTGGATGCCACGACGGTGCTGGCGGAACTGGCCGACTTGGCGCGTTTGGAGATTTCCGCCACGGTCATCGTCCCGGACCTCCAGGCCTTGAAACCGGGCCAGCCCGTGGAGGTTTATACAGGCAGCGCCCCAAAGGCGAACGAAACCCGGAAGGCCGCGCCGGGGTCGGTTGTCAAGGGCACACTCTCTTTTATCGGCTTCCAAGCGGACCCCAAGAACGACACGATTGCGGTGCGCGTGTCGCTGCCTGCGGAAGCCGGAATGCGCCCCGGCCAGTTCGCGCACATCCGGATTGCCGACGAGGAACACCGCGATTGCCTGGTGGTGCCGCTGGAAAGCGTATTTCGTAATCAGGCTGGCGGCAGCGTGATCGCGGTCGTTGCAGGCGAAAAGGCCTCGTTGCGGCACGTGACTCCAGGTCTCCGCGAGAACGCTCTGATCGAGGTGGAAAGCAGGGAAATGACGGAAGCGGAGAAGCAGGAAGCAGAGAAGCAAGAAGAACAGAAGAAGGAAGAGGCCAAGAAAGAACAGGCGAAAAAAGAAGAGGAGAAGAAGGAAGAGAAAATAAAGGAAGGCGACACGGTGGTGACGGAAGGGGCCTACGGCCTGCCCGAGGAAACAAAAGTGCGCGTGATCGGGGAGTAGGAACAGCCACCACAGAGACACAGCGCGGCAGTGCCGCAACCAAAAGGCCGGCCAGACGCGGAGACGCGGAGACGCAGTGACACGGAGACACGGAGGGAGCGAATGACAGCCTTACTTGGCTGAAGCAGCTTGGACAATCTTCGCACCGTGCAAGGAAATGAAGGGTTAGTAGTAAAGAGACACAGAGAAAGGATTTTCGATTTTGGAAAAGCCCAATTCCTTCCGTTCTCTGTGTCGCTGTGTCTCTGTGGTGAGAAGTGCGTGTTAGTTTTGGGTTGGGTAAAGGAAAAATGACATCTCCGGGCTCGGTCGGCGATTTTGCCATCCGCAACGCGAAGGCGGTGTACTTCATTGTCTTCGCCCTGTGCCTGGGCGGCATCTTCGCCGCGCTGCACATGCCCTCGTCGGTCTTTCCGCAGACCAACTTCCCCCGCGTGATCATCGCGGTTGACAACGGCGTTATGCCCGCCGACGAAATGATGGCCACGATCACGCGGCCCATCGAAGATGCGATGAAGGACATTGAAGGGGTGGTCAAGGTACGCTCCTCAACCGGCCGGGGCTCGGACTGGGTGGACGTCTTTTTCGACTGGAACGTCGAGATGCGGCGCTCGGAGCTCTTCGTGCTGGGGCGGCTGGCACAGATTCGCAGCACTCTGCCTGCGAGCGCGGAGATCAGGGCCTACCGGCTCACCTTCTCCTCCTATCCGATCGCGGGCATCAGCCTGACCAGCCGCACCCGCGATAAAATTTCCCTGTGGGAGACGGCGCGCTACAACCTCAAGCCCCGCTTCCTGCGCATTCCGGGCGTGGCCCGCGTGGACCTGGTCGGCGGCCGGACGCCGGAGTATCACGTCATCGTCAACCCCGCGCGGCTCCAGGCCCTGCACCTGGGCCTCACCCAGGTCTGCGACGCGCTGACCAAGACCAATCTTGTCGCAGCCGCCGGCATGCATGAAGAGAACCATACTTTGTACCTCGCCGTGGTGGATGGCCGCGTCCACACGATTGAGGAGCTTGAGAACCTGCCCCTGGCGGCTGAGGATGGCCGCAGCGTCCGCATCAAGGACTTCGCGCGCGTGGAGCAGGGGCCGGAGCCGCTCTTCAACGTGGTAACAGCGGACGGAGTGGACGCGGTGTTGCTGAATGTCCGCAGCCAGCCCGAGGGCAGCACGCTGGAGATTGTGGACCGGCTCAAGGCCGAAATGCAGTCCCTGAAAAAGGAACTGCCTCCCGATATGAAACTGGCCTTCTTCTACGACCAGTCGCTGCTGGTCCGCGCCTCGGTGCAGAGCGTCTGGGAGGCTATCTTCTTCGGCCTCTTCCTTTCGGTGCTGATCCTCTTTGGCTTCCTCAAGAATTGGGGCAGCACGCTGGTCGCCACCCTGGTCACTCCCCTTGCGTTGCTGATGGCGCTGCTGGCCATGAAAGTGGCCGGTTTTACGTTCAACCTGATGACCCTGGGTGGTATCGCGGCCTCGATAGGCCTGGTGATAGACAATGCCATTGTGATGGTCGAGGCCATTTACGCCAAGATGGCCTCCGGCCAGGGCCGCTTGGAGGCCATCCGCGCGGCCACCGGCGAGATCCTGCCACCGCTGCTGGGCTCGACGCTCACGCCCGTGGTGGTCTTTGTCCCCTTGGCGTTTTTGAGCGGCGTGCCGGGCGTGTTCTTTCGCGCGCTGGCGGTTACGATGGTCGTCGCCTTGCTGGCCTCGCTCTTCCTGGTCGTGCTCTTGACGCCCTCGCTGGCCGCCTCATTAGTGCGCCTG
>JBEKKG010000752.1:0-4139 GCA_050010835.1 Planctomycetota bacterium | reverse complement strand
GCCGGCCCATCCTGGTGGGCACGACTTCGGTGGAGAAGTCCGAGCATCTGGCCGGGCTGCTGGAACGGCGCGGTTTGAAGGGGCACTTCGAGGTGCTGAACGCCAAGCAGCACGCGCGCGAGGCTCATATCGTCGCCAAGGCCGGGCATCTCGGGGCCATTACGGTGGCCACCAACATGGCCGGGCGCGGCACGGACATAGTGCTCGGCAACTTCACCTACGCGGACATGATCGCGCATTGGCAGAACGCCAAGCACGACGGCGCGGCGCTGGCGCCCAAGGACTTCGACACCCGCCGCGCCCCCGAGGAAATGGAAGACCACCTCATCGGCTACTGGCTGAAGCTCTTCGACAAGAAGCTTTTCGCCGAAACGCCGGAGGAGCAGCGCCGGGAGGCGCTGGAAAAATGGTGCCGCGAGCATGGCCGCACGCCGCTGCGGCTGGCCCAGAGCATCCGCGAACTGGACGGGCTGCACATCATCGGCACCGAGCGGCATGAAGCGCGGCGCATTGACAACCAACTGCGCGGCCGCGCGGGGCGGCAAGGCGATCCGGGCAGCTCGCGTTTCTTCCTCTCCCTGGACGACGACCTGATGCGCATTTTCGCCAAGGACTGGGTGCGCGACTTCCTGCGCTACAGCGGCATGAAGGACGGCATCCCGCTGGAGTCCAAGATGGTCAGCCGCTCCATCGAGAAGGCCCAGCGGCGCGTCGAGGAGCATCATTTCGGCGTGCGCAAGCGCCTGCTCGAATACGACCAGGTGATGAACGAACAGCGCAAGCTGGTCTACGGCTTGCGCCAGAAGATCCTGGAAGGCCGGGAACTCAAGGAAACCATGCTCGACTGGATTGAGGACGTCGTGGCCCTGGCCGGGACCAGGGAAACGGGCACGGAAGACCCGCCGCCGCCGGAGGCGCTGCGCAACCTGATCAACTGGGCGCGCCGCAAGTTCCTGGTGGAGCTCACCCCGCAGGAACTCAACAACAAGACCGCCGCCGAGGTGGAGGGGCTGCTCTTCGAGCGCGTCCGGGCCGCCTACGAGGAGAAGGACAAGGCGCTCGGCGAAACGGAAATCCACAAGGAGAAGGCGCTCTACTACAGCACCGAGGAGTCGCGGCTGCCGCCGGAGCAGCTTGCGGAACTGGCCAAGGCGAAGGCCCAAGAGCTGTTCCCCGGCGCGGCCAGGGTCGAGTTCATCGCCGCGCCGCGCGAGGACGGCGTGATCGTGCCCAGCGCGGTGCGCGTGCCGGTCCCGGAACGAAAAATGCGGCTGCTCGAACGTTTTCTTCTGCTGGACATCATTGACAGCAAGTGGAAAGACCACCTGCACTCGATGGACGCGCTGCGCGAAGGCATTTACCTGCGCAGCTACGGGCAGAAGGATCCCAAGCTGGAGTACAAGCGCGAAGGTTTCGCGCTGTTCGAGGAAATGTTCAACTCCATGAAGGAACACGTCACCGACGTGATCCTGAAGATGCAGGTGAGCGAGGAAGTCGAGAAACAACAGGTGGAGAGCGTGTGGCAGGAAGACCAGGCGCAGACCATCAAGGCGGAAGCCAGCAGCGCCTTCTCCCACACCGCCAACACCCCGCCGGCAGGCGCGACAGGCGGCTCGGCGGAAATGGAAGCGCAGAGCGAGCACGGCGGCGAGAAGCTCAAGCCGGTGGAGACCATCCGCAAGACCGCGCGCGAACCCGGACCCAATGAACCTTGCCCCTGCGGCTCAGGCAAAAAATACAAGAAATGCCACGGGCGGCCCGGCGGCGGCGGCATGGAAGCCGTCAAGCGCGTCCGTCCGTCGCGCGGCGGGCCCAAGGAACACAAGGGCGAGGTGCAGATAGGAGGCTAAGGCGATTTTAGATTTTCGATTTTCGATTTTCGATTGACCGGCGCCGTGGGCTGCTTGGGCGCGGCTCCATTCGTCCTATATGTCCTATAGCATCTGCCGCAGCGCTCCCCCTGACCGCTTGCGGGTGCGTCTTGTCTCTTTATAATCGCTTGCGCCCACATATACCCCGCCAATACAATGCTCTCTATGATGCACGTAAAATGTCCCGGCTGCAGCGGCGCTTTCGAAGCCACTCCAGGCAGTATCGTAAGCTGCCCCACCTGCCACAAACGTCTGCGTGCGCCGGCACCCCGCGCTGAAAAGGATAAACAGCCGCGTCCTGCTGCCAGTTCAGCAGCGTCCCCTCAGCCTTCTCCGGCCAGTGGGTTGAAGACGGGAGATACGAGTTCCCCTCTCCCCTTGCGGGAGGTGGCTTTGGAGTGCGGCGCCTTGGCGCCGCTTTCTCCCCTCCCCTTGCGGGAGGGGGCAGGGGGAGGGGAACCCAGCAGCAGTCTCCAGCCGACACTTCGCAAAGCCCCCTCCCGCGCGGCTGCGGACATGGAGACGCTGCCTGCCGGCGCGCCGACCCTGAAGCGCCCGCCTGCCAAGGGGGCCAAGGGTGCGCCTGCCTCCGTTGCCGACACTGCGACCGTCATTGCGCCGCGCAAGCCTTCCGCTGCCGGACTCGGGAGTTCGAGCGACGCGGCAACAATGCTCAAAGCCAGCGGCCCCGGTCCGCAAACCGGAGCCGCAGCCGCGGACGAAGCGGGCAGCGCACCGCCTTCCTCCGCCAGTACGGGCCTCGCGAAAGGCGAACTGCGCACCGTGGGGCCGTACCGTATCGTCAAAGTGCTCGGGCGTGGAGGCATGGGCGTGGTCTACAAGGCTATGGACACCCGGCTCGGCCGCACCGTGGCTTTGAAAGTCCTGCGCACGACGGGCGACGCCCATCCCGACGAGATCGCGCGCTTCAAGCTGGAAGCCCAGAACGCCGCCAAGCTGCAGCACCCCAACATCGTCCCGATCCACGATACAGGCACGGTCGGCGACCTCGATTACTTCACGATGGACTATATCGAGGGCGGGACGCTCAGCCAGTGGGTCCGGGAGAAGAAGCCCGCGCTGGCCAAACGCGTGGCGATGCTGGTGAAAGTCGCCAGCGCCATACAGCACGCTCACGAACAGAACGTCATCCATCGCGATCTGAAGCCGGCCAACGTCATGGTGGACAAGCAGGGCGAGCCGCACGTGATGGACTTTGGCCTGGCGCGCAACATTGGGACGGCACAAGGACTCACCGTCAGCGGCACCGCCTTGGGCACCCCGCAATACATGCCCCCGGAACAGGCGAAGGGCTCGCTCAAAGAAGTCGGTCCGCACTCGGACATCTGGGCGCTGGGCGCGGTCCTGTACGAGCTGCTCTGCGGCAAGACGCCCTTCCAAGGCGAGACGGTCTTCCAGATTCTGCGCGCCGTGGTGCAGGACGACCCCGTGCCGCCGCGGAAACTTGTCCGCAACCTGCCGCGCGACCTGGACACCATCTGCCTGAAGTGCCTGGAGAAGGATGCGGCGCGGCGCTACGCCAGCGCGGCCGCGCTCGCCGACGACCTGCAGGCCCATCTCGACGGCGACGCGATCAGCGCGCGTCCGCTCTCGCGCGTGGAACAGGCCTGGCGCGCCACGCGCAAGCGGCCGGTGCTGGCCACCTGCGCGGCCCTGCTGCTGGTCTTTGGCGGCGTGGCTGTGTGGCTGCTGCAGTCCACCTCGGCCACCACGCGCGCCGGCGCGCTGGGGCACGAGATTGCCGCGTCCCTGCCGGATGGGGTCCCCACCACGGCGGAGCTGCAGCTTCTCGACGGCCGCTGCGAGGAACTGGAGGCGCTCGACAAGAATGCGGCAATCGCCGCACGGCGCGAGATCAACAAGCGCTTCGCGGAGGCCCTGGGCCGCCAAGTCCGGGCGCTGCGGCTGGAGGCCGCAGAACTGCCTGCCGTGGAAACGAACCTGAAGGTCCTAGCCGGCCGCGACCCGGCTGTGGGCGCGGCGCTAGAGAAGGAGTATCGCCAGCATCTCGCGAGTTGGGACATCCTTTTTGAGCTGGTTTGGCCGTTCAAGGACCTGGCGGCGGTTTTCGACGAGAAGCTTGCGCGGACGGATGCGGGCGGCCTGTATGGTGCGACGATGAAGAAGTCGCCCGCGGGGCCGCTGCTTGCGACACGCATTGACGCCGGGGGCAACACGCGGCTGGAGGCCGGTTTTGCGGGCTGGCAGGACGCGGCGCAGTTGGGTGTCGGCCTCAAGTCCGACGGC
>JBEKKG010000751.1:0-4152 GCA_050010835.1 Planctomycetota bacterium | reverse complement strand
GTACCAAAGCCGCGAGATCACGCGCCTGCCCATGTACGTGCGCGCCAACCGCGGCATTGGCTACCTCGCCCAGCAAGCCAGCGTCTTCCAGCGCCTGTCCGTGGAGGACAACCTGCTGGCCGTGCTGGAGCTGCAAGAAGCCGAGCGCGCCAAGCGGACCTCACGCGTCGAGGAACTCATAAAGGACCTGGGGCTGGAGGCCGTGCGCAAAAGCATGGCCAGCGTGCTCTCGGGCGGGGAACGGCGCCGGCTGGAGATTGCGCGCGCCATGAGCCTGCGGCCGCGCATCGTGCTCTTCGACGAGCCGTTCTCCGGGATAGACCCCATCACCGTCAACGAGATCCAGCAGATCCTGAGAAAGCTCAGGGCCGACGGAGTAGGCATCCTGCTGACCGACCACAACGTCCGTGAAACGCTCAACATCACCGACCGGACCTACATCATGGATGAAGGGAAGATCTGGATTCAAGGCCCGCCGCGCGAAATAGTCGCCAACGAGGAAGCGCGCGAGCGTTACCTGGGGCATGAGTTCAGGCTGGACTTCTAGCGCACTGGAGAGTGTTTCGTTGCCGCGAAGGAAACGAAGAACACAATGGATAGGCCAGAGTGTTTATGGACGATGAACAGCTCTTGAAGCGAATCACCGTCAACCCTAGGATACTCGGCGGGAAGCCGATCATACGCGGCCATCGCTTGGCCGTGGAGCATGTCCTGAGCATGTTGGCGACGGGAGATAGCCCGGCGACGATTCTTGCAGGCTATCCGTGGCTGGAGATTGACGATATTCGCGCCTGCCTCGTCTACGCGAATCGGTTGCTGGATCATTGATGTTTGAGGAACTGAAGACAACCGCTGACTTTGGCTCCGGATGGCGTGAGATTGCCACCACGCCCGAGGGCCTGGTGCTCACGGTCCACAAGCCTGCTGCCGGCGCGGCGCGCGGCAGCGTGCTCCTGATTCCCGGTTGGAGCGGCCCGCGCTCAGGACCCGCGGACCTGCTGGCCTGGCTGGCGCAGGAACTCGCCGCCGCCGGTTGGAAGGCGGTCAGGATGGACCTGCCGGGCCGCGGCGATTCGGCCGGAGATTTCGCGGGCGTGGATCTGGACGGCATGATTGCCGCGGCCGATACGGTGGCGCAATCATCTCAAAACAGCGGTCCGCTCTTTCTTCTGGGACTCTGTTCCGGCGGCAATGTGGCGCTGGGCGCCAGCACAATCGTCAATCCCGCCCCCTCACCCTACCCTCTCCCGCAAGGGGAGAGGGAAAAGCGGCGCCAAGGCGCCGCACTCCAAAATGGGGTGATTGCGCTCTCCGCTCTGCCTTTCCAGCCCGCGCGGTCCAAGAGGTTCGAACGCCACCGCCGCTGGAAGAACATCAAGAACTACGCCTCCAAGGCGCTCTCGCCCGACACTTGGGCGCGGCTGCTCAGGGGCGAGATCAACCTGGAGCGCGTCAAGAAGAACGTCACCACCACGGAGAAGCCCGCCGCCGGCGACCGCAACCTGAAGGACAGCGCGCGCGGCATCGAGAAGGAGTTGTTGGGCTGGCGCGGAGCGGCGCTCTTCGTCTGGGGCGGCGGCGATGAAGAAGCGCCTCCGGCGCGCGCGCATTTCGAGAAGCTGCACGCTGCCGGCATGGGTTCACCCGAACAGACGGCCTTTCATACTATCCCCGGCGCAAACCACAATTTTTACGCGCGCGCATGGCGCGAGGAACTGCGCAGGGTGATACTGGCGTTTTTGGATGACAGGCAAGACCGCTGATCGAACGCACGGCTTGCCTTCATCTTGCCTGCATCTGCACCCCTGATCATGACGCTTTCTTAACCGCTTCCTCGAGCAGTTCCACTCGAACTATGTGAAGCAATGACACGCGGACCACTTCGTCTGCGATGAGTTTCTCCGGCCGCCTGGCAATGCCGATGTGAAGCGTCGAGCGTGTCAGCAGCGCGAGTTCCGGGTGCCGAACGTCGTAGTGGTGGCCGTCTGATAGAGAGATGCGGAACCGTGAAAATGGCCTGGTGTCGAGCAATTGGCGCAACACTTTCGGTCTCATGGCATCCTCCAGTCTCAATCCAGAATCACTCAATTACCGGCGGCGTGATGAAGAACTCCTCGTCCTGCCGGGGCGCGGCGGCGAGGGCGTCTTCACGTTTGAGGCCCGGCTTGACCTCATCCGGGCGGAAAACGTTGCCGCGCGCGGCGGCCGTGATCACCGGCTCGACCCCGGAGGTGTCCAGCGTGTTGAGCTGCTCGACATATTGGAGGATACGGCCGAGTTGCTCGGTATAGGTCTGGAGTTCCGCCTCTGTCAGCGCCAGCCGCGAAAGCTGGGCAACCTTGGCCACGTCGTCGCGCGTAATAGCCATGTCCGGCTCCTTAACATCTACCACAGAGACACAGAGGCACAGAGAACAACAGAACTTGGGCTTTTCCAAAGTCCTTTCTCTGTGTCTCTGTGCCTCTGTGGTTCAAGTTGTTGTTCTCAGGCGTACTTCGCCTTCACCACGGTGCCCTTTTGCGCCGAGATGCAGGCGTAGTCAAGCACCTGTATCACGCGCCGGGCCCATTCAGGGGTGATGATGAGCTTCTCGCCCTTGAAGAGATGGTCGTGGATGTTCTTGTAGAAGTCCGGGCTGCGGCCGGGTTCCATTTTCACCGACGTGCGGACCTTGTCGCCGTTCTTGTCCAGCGTGAAAACGTCCACGCTGCTGTGCGTGGCCACAATGGCACCCTGGGTGCCGGTGATGCGGATCATGTCCTTGCCGGCCATGCAGGCACTGCTGGCGGTGTGGGAGGCCACCGCGGGGCCTTTGAAGCGCACCACGGCTTCCAGTTCGTCCTCATTGGTGTAGCCTTTCCAGACTTCGCCGGCCACCTGGTAGCCGCTGATCTCCTGCATCTCGTAGCGCATCACCTGCAGCATCCATTCGGTGAAGTGGGCGCCCCAGTCGTAGATGATGCCGCCGGACTTGTCCTTGTAGCTGCGCCACCATTTGCCCGGTTCGCCGTAATGGCCAGCGTGGGATTCCCAGCGGAAGGGCCGGCCGATCTTGTGCAGGTGTTTCATGATGGTCAGGATGTTGGAATCCCAATGGCGGTTGTGGTAAGTGGAGAGCAGCACCTTGCTCTTCTGCGCGGCGGCGATCATGGCGTCGCATTCTTTGACGGTAATGGCGAAGGGCTTTTCGGTCACCACGTGCCTGCCGGCCTTGGCGCATTGAATGGCCGCTGCGGCGTGGAGGTTGTGCGGCAGGATGACGACGAGCAACTCGACATCCGACTTGCGCAGCATCTCGCCCACGTCCGTGTAGGTCTGGACGCCCGGGAAGTCCTGCTCGGCCACCTTGAGCCGCTCCTTGTCGAGGTCGCAGACGACCGCGGCCTCAAAGCCCGGGTTCAGCAACATCTCCTTGAGATGATGGCGGCCCATGTTGAACGCGCCGCCGTATCCGATCGTGCCTACCTTAATTTTCTTCACGGCTTTCCTCCCCGTTCGAGTCCTGAGTGCCGAGTGCCGAGTGAACGCTGCCCAGCCCCAGCCACGAGCTTGCGTGAACCCCGGTATTGAAACCGCACGGCCGGTGGATGTCAATAGCGCGTTCGCGGGGCAGAGAATGGGAAGAATGGGAAGAATGGGAAGTATGGGAACTATGGAAACGATGGGAGGACTCATCATCTTCTCGCTCCCATTTTTCCCGTTCTTCCCATCCACTCCCTCTGGGGACGGGGAGGTCCGGGGGGGACTGAAGGGTTACCACTTTTTCATTTGCTTTGCGCCCGGGAAAGAGGAAGTTGCGCATACTGGTGAAGAGACAAGGAGGATGGCCATGCGCCTGGGCGGACCTGTTTTTGAGAAGAACCTGAACCCCGAGAGTTGGACCGCGGCATTGAAACGCGCCGGGTACAGTGCAGCCTATTGTCCCGTGGATGAAAAGGCTCCGCAGGAACTGGTCCGGGACTACGCCAGGGCCGCGCAGCAGGCCGGCATTGTGATCGCCGAAGTGGGCGCGTGGAGCAACCCGCTCAGCCCCGCTGCCGAGGCGGCGCGCAAGGCGCTCGCGCACAACCAGGAACGCCTGGCGCTCGCCGAACACATCGGCGCGCGTTGCTGCGTGAACATCTCCGGTTCCCGCGGCCAGGACTGGGCCGG
>JBEKKG010000750.1:0-7482 GCA_050010835.1 Planctomycetota bacterium | reverse complement strand
GGGGTAGGTCTCCACCACACACACTTTCGGCGACCGTTTCGTTGATATATAAGGACTTGCGTGGCCAAATCGTCTCGATTTTTCTCAAAAACGAGGCAAAGTGCGAAGGTCGGGCTAAGCTCCACTGCTGCGTGACCAACCATACTTGAGGGCCCATCTGTGGCGCGCATGCAGCGCCGGCGTCAAGAGGAACCGGACCTTTCTCCCGCGGTTGAGCCTGTGGCGCAGGTGTGGGCGGCCGCGGCCGTGCTGCTGGCAGTGGGCGCGCTCACGTATGCCAACAGCTTTGACGGTGTGTTCACCTTCGACGACCACATTTTCATCACCAACAATCTGTCCATCCAGCATCTCTGGCCCCCTTGGAAGCTGGTCTTCGACAAACTGAACGTCTCCCGGCCCGTGGTCGCGCTCAGCCTGGCGTGCAACTACGCCTGCGGCGGATTGGAGCCTTGGGGCTACCATCTCTTCAACCTCCTGGTGCATCTGGCTGCCGGACTGGCGCTCTACGGCGTGTTGCGCCGCACCTTCCTCTCCGCGCCGCTACGGGAGCGCTGCGGACGCTCCGCGCTGTTCCTGGCGCTGGCAAGCAGCCTGCTCTGGCTGGTCCATCCCTTGCAGACACAAGCGGTCACCTACGTCATCCAGCGGGCCGAAACGCTGGCGGGACTATGCTCGCTGCTGACGCTCTATTGTGTCATCCGCGGTTTTGAATCGGCACGCGCAGGCCTGTGGCATACGGCCGCGGTCGTCTGTTGCGCGGTGGGCATGGCCACGAAACCAACCACGACAGCCGCGCCTGTGCTCGTGCTGTTTTACGACCGCGCCTTCCTCTCCGGCTCGTTCGCGGCGGCGCTGCGCCGCTGGAGGCTTTACGCGGCCCTGGCTGCGGGCTGGCTGCTCCTGGGCCTTACGTTGGCGGCCAGTCCGCCCGACGAAACCGCGGGCTTCGCGACGGCAGGGCTGACGCCCTGGCTGTATGCACGCTCCCAGTTCGGCGTGCTCGTGTACTATCTCAGGCTGGCGCTGTGGCCGGATCATCTGTGCCTGGACTATGCCTGGCCGGTGGCGCGCGGTTGGGCGGAGATCCTGTTGCCGGCGCTGCCGGTCCTGGCACTGGTTGCCGCGACCCTGTGGGCGTGCTGGCGGAAGCCTGCGTGGGGCTTCGCCGGCCTGTGGTTCTTCGGGATTCTGGCGCCCACCTCCACGATCATGCCGCTCAAAGACCTGGCTGTTGAGCACCGCATGTACCTGTCGCTGGCGGCGCTGTGCGCCAGTGGCGTAATCGCTGTGTGGTGGCTGGGCTCGCGGTGGGCTGCGCCACTGGCCTGGAGGCGCACGGCGGCCGTGGCCAGCCTGCTAGTGGTGGTCTCAGCCTTGTCTGTTCGGACCCGTGTCCGTAATGCGGACTATCACAGCGAGTTGGGGCTATGGGAGTCCGTCCTGGAGCTTGCGCCACACAATGCCCGCGCTCACAACGTAGTCGGTTCGGCACTCTTGAAGGAGGGACGCGTCCAGGACGCCAGGGACGAGTATCTGGAGGCCGTGCGCCTGGCGCCGGAGTACGTGCGTGCACATTACAACCTGGGAGTGCTGTGCGACCAGTTGAAGCAAGCCGAGGAAGCGCAGCAGCACTATCGCGAGGCGTTGCGTCTCAAGCCAGACTACGTGGATGCGCTCTACAACCTGGGCACGCTGCTGGCCACCCAGGGGCAATTCGCCGCGGCGCTGCCCTATTTCGAACAGGCTGTGGCGCTCCAGCCCACGAACATACGGGCGCAGCAAAACCTGGCCTCTGCGCTGGTCCGGCTGGGACGCACTGACGAGGCCCTGGCGCGCCTCGACGCCGCGGCGCGAGCCGGCCCGGCCAGCGCGGCAGTTCGCTTGCAGGCGGGCCTCTTGCTGGCCAAGCAAGGCCGCTATGCACAGGCGGAAGCCGAGTTGGTCCAGGCGCTGCACCTGGCCCCTGAAGATCAGGAAGCCCTCAGGGAGTTGGCGCGCGTGCGGCTGGCCTTGGCGCGGAACAGCTCGGAGCGCCGCAACACAGAAGTGGAGAACCTGGAAACGAAGGAGTAAATCACTCTTCTCCCTTGGGCGTTCCAGCTTCCGGGATGAAGGACTGGCCAGGCTTCAAACGGAAGGCGACCTGCGCCAGCAGCTCGGAGGCGTTCTCAACATCCTGGAGGCTGACCACTTCAATGGGCGAGTGCATGTAGCGGTTGGGGATGGAGACCAGCCCGGTGGCCACGCCGCGGCGGGAAATCTGCATGGCGTTGGCATCGGTCCCGGTGGCGCCGCCATCGCCGGAAAGCTGGAAGGGGATATCGTGTTTCTCGGCGGTGGACTCCAGGAGGTCCGCCAACACCGGGTTGATGTTGGCGCCGCGATGCAGGATCGGCCCTTCGCCGAGCTTGAGGTCGCCCACCTGCTTCTTGTTCTCCGCCGGGTAGTCCGTGGCGAAGCCGACATCCACGGCGATCCCGACGTGCGGTTCGATGGCAAAGGCCGACGTCATGGCGCCGCGGAGGCCGATTTCCTCCTGGACGGAGCAGACGGCGAAGAGTGCGCAACCCAGGCGGCGCGCCTTCTTCTTTTGCGTCATGGCCCGGACCTTGCGCAGCGTTTCCACCACGACGAAGGCACCGATGCGGTCGTCCATGGCGCGCGCCACCAGCAGATCGTTGGCCATGCGGTCCACGCCGTCTACCATAGTAATGGGATCGCCGATGCGCACACGCTTGAAAGTCTCTTTCTTGTCCTTGGCGCCGATGTCCACACACAGGTCCTCAAGCTTAGCGCCCTTGGCGCGGTCCTCCGGGGGCGTGGTGTGGACCGGACGCCTGCCAATCACGCCGAAGACCGGGCCGCGCTTGGTATGGACGTGCACGCGCTGGCCCCAGTGCTGGAGCGGATCGGGGCCGCCAATGCGCGTCACCCAGATGAAGCCCTGGTCGTCCACGTAGCGGACCATCAAACCCACCTCGTCCACGTGGCCGGCCAGCATCAGGCGCAAGCCGCCCTTGGGGTTGAGCACAAACCACTGGTTGCCGTGGACGTCGCGGTGGACTGCATCGCTGTACTGCGCCACGCGCTCGCGCACTACCGCTTGGACCTGCGCCTCAAAGCCCGAAGGCGAGGGTGTGGTAAGCATGGCTTCCAGCAATGCGAGGGACTCTTTAGAGGGCAATGGCATGGCGTGCGCTCCTTTGGTTTTCCCGTACTCTACCACAACAAGAATTTCTTGCCACAGAGAACACACAGAACACAGAGAAGGGGGTGCGGGACAGTTTCGGCGCGTCCCCTCTCCCCTTGCGGGAGAGGGCCGACGTCTTGCGGGAGAGGGCCGACGTGAGCGAAGCGAACGCGGGGTGAGGGGTGTCGTGCCCCTCCCCCTACCCCCTCCCGCGAGGGGAGGGGGAAAAACAGCCCGCCGAAAGTGTCCCGCACCCCAGAGAAGGGATTCTGGATTTCGGTAACTGTGCATTCAGAGCCGCGTCCGTGAGGGAGCGGTCCCATCACTCCCATTCTTCTCATTCTTCCCATAGGTGGCGGCCAAAGAATCGCCGGAAAATGCAGGAATTGGGCCGCGAGCAGGATATAATGAGAACGCACGAGCGGAAGGTGCCGCATCGAGAAGTCCAGGAACAGGGAGGAAATGGCAATGCGAAGTTGTTTGTCAGGCTGGCCGGTCGCTCTGGTTTTCTGCGCACTGGCAGCGTTCAGTGCCCGCACCGAGGAGAAGGAGGAGGCGAAGCAGGGCGGCGCTGCGCCAAAAGGGCACGTCGCGGAATCGCAAGCTGACAAGGATCTCGTTGCCAAGCAACTCCCCGCCTACCCGCTGAAGAAGTGTCTGGTGACGGGTGAGGCCCTGGGCGGCGAGATGGGCCAGCCGGTTGATTACATCTACAAGGACCGCCTGGTCAGGTTCTGCTGCAGAGGCTGCATCAAGAAGTTCGAGGCCAGTGCTGAAAAGTACCTGGGGGAATTGGACAAGGCAGCAAAGGGGGAGGCACCTGCCAAGGTGAAGAGTACCACAAGCGAGGCAAAAGATGCTTCCGCCACGCAGGAAGGCTGCGGCGGCGGTTGTGGTGGCGGTTGCGGCGGCTGCGGGCAGTGAAAATCTGCGTTACTTGGGCATTAGCCTTTAGGGTTGAGGCTTTGGGCGCACGGTGGGGCAGCAGTGCCTAAAGCCTAAAGTCTAATGCCTGAACGCCTTGCTCTCAGGCAGCCGGTATGATATAATGTTGGTCAAGTTGAACCCGGGGGGGATCATGACCAGTACCAAACCCAAAATGCGCAATCCGCAATCCGCAATCCCAAATCCCTATCGAGCCTTAGCCTGCCTTGCCTTGGTGTGGGCCTGCGGCAACGCCGCGGCCGAGCAATTGCCGGAGGCCGGTCCGTCCAAGCCCAAGGACTTGGCGAGCAGCGCGAGTCAGAAGGGCGGCGACGACGGCCTGGCGAAACTCAAGAGCGAGATCAGGGCGAGGCAAAGAGCGTGGGCCGACATGCTGGAAAGGGAGACCCCGGGCGACAATGAGGAAATGCTGAAGGGGCTTTCGGAAAAGGTGTATGCACAGGCGCGCGATCTGGCCGGCAATCCGGAGACGTTGCGCACGGCGCTCCAGCGCGGCGTTTCCGTGGGCCTGCTGCTGGCGGTCGCTGCCCAGCGCAACCCCGAAGTGCGCGCCGCCTATCAGAACTGGCGCGCCGCAGTGCGGCATTTCGACCAGGCGTGGTATCTCGAGGAATTGGTCGCGCGGTCTCGGGCTGCCGCGCCGGAGTCCGATCCCAAGGAGGCCGCGCCGGTCCGCAACAAGGAAACGCCCGGCAAGACGTATGCCACCCCCGCCGTGCTGGCGCTGAAAGGCCAGCTCCTCGACGTGGAGACCGAACTGGCCCAGTTGCGCTATCGCCAGGCTCAACGCAAGGCCATCAACGCCATAGCGCAGCAGTGCGTCGAGATCCAGCACGCCGCGAAAGTGATGACCACCCTCTGCGAAACGCGCACGCTTTTCTCACAACTGGCGCAGAACGCCCAGGGGCAGGTGGAAGCCGGCAAGGCGCTGCAGCCCGACACTCTGCGGGCCGCGTCCGAACTGGCCATGCTGGACAACCGTATGGCCCGCGCAGAACTGGAATGGAAGAACCTGGTTGGGCGCGCCAACATCATGCTGGCTCTGCCCTCTGGAACGCAATGGGGCGGGTTGGCGGACACGGACCTGGCGGCGCCAAAGGCGGACCCGGAGCAGGCGGCTCAGAGAGCGCGCGAGAACAGCAGCAAGGCACTCATCGCGCAGAAGGAAACGGAACTGATGCGCCTCATGGTGCGCATGGCCAGGCTTGAGTTCCTGCTGCGCGGCCAGAGAAGCGCGACGCCCGCGGTCGCGGAAAAGCTCGAAGCGGCCAACTTCAGCGCGGTCAATGCCGCCTATCTGGAGGAACTGGAAGTGCGCCTCAAGGAAGCCGAAGAGATGAAGGAAGCCGCGAAAGCCGACGCGGAGCAGGAAGCGGCAGTAGCACTTTCCTTGGCGGAGGCCGCGCAACAAGAGTGGAAGAGCTTCAGCGAACGCATCCTGCCCCTGGACATGAAAGCCTATGACGCGGCCAAGACGCGGCACAGCAGCGGCGAAACGTTCTTCATTGACGTCCTGGACGCGGCCCGCACTTACTTGCGGGACGCTCTACTGAAGGAAGACGCGCAGCGCGATTTCAGAAAGGCGTTGATCAATCTGCAGGACGCCCAGGGCAGCACGGCCTCGCGGCTGATGTCCAAGGGGGATACGCAGAGCCGCACAGACGCCAGGTAGGCTTGGAGCCCTAGCCCTGCGCTCCTCAAGCCTCAAGCCTGGATGAAGATTGCGCCAAGGCGGACGTCCTGCACTCAGGGAAGGCGGCAAAGCAGCGAGAAGTTGAGGCCATGAACAAAGCAGTCCTTGCTATCTTGACTTGCCTCGCCATTGCGGCGAACCTGCTGGTGCCGCAACGCTTGCTGTTCTACAGAGCTTGTTGCTACGGCGAGGATGGGCGCCTCCTCCCTGACTCGGCCTGTAAGGACACGCCGACGACGGGGACGGAACGGATTTCCGGCCCTGACTGCTGCGCGCCAAGAGAGTGCGTGCTCCGCTCCACCCCCCCTTGCAGCTTTGTTTTCCCTGGCCAGCAAACGCCGCCTGGCTTGGATCATGCTGCACTGCTGCCGGCGTTCTTCCTGCCCTTCGAGTTGGCCATCGCGCCGTATGCCGTACCACGATCGCGGACCGGCGCCGGGCCGCCTGGAAGCGCTGAACTTCTTTCCTTGCAATCCCGCCTCAATTTGTAACCCTCTGTTCGCCGAAGCCGCCGGACGCCCAGGCGCGCACGTCTGTATGCGCGCGCTCTCTGTGGCGGTCCTGGTGAGTTCGTGTGAGATTCTCGTTTCCAATGATGCTCCTCAAGCGCTTTGTGCCGGGCATGCCGGAGGATGGTAGAATGCGAAAGTCGGTTCTGTCAGTGGCCGTATTCACGCTATCTGTGGTTTGCGTGTCGCAAGCCTCTGCGTCCGCCGGCAGGGAACAGCCCGCCACGCCCGGAGAGGGTGTGAAGCCGCTCTTCATTTCCGAGGAAGAGGCCGCCCTGGACACGGGAGCGGACTCTCCTGTAGTGCAGCCTCCCCAGAAAGCGCAAGACGCCAAGCCCGCGGCGGATTCGTCTTCCTCGTCCCCGGCAGAACCAGGATTGGAGAAGACCACGCTCGAAACCGTACTGAGCTTGGCGGCGAAAGGTCCTATGGTTGAGGCGGCGCGGCATCGCTGGCTGGCGGCGACACACAAGCGCCCGCAGATGGTGGCCCTGCCGGACCCGCGCCTCGAAGCCACGTACTATGTTGTACGGGGCATGGACAAGTACATGCTGGGACTCTCGCAGGAGATTCCCTATCCGGGCAAGCTTATCCTCGCCGGGCGTATCGCGGACAAGGAGGCCGAGGCGGCGCGCCTGCGTTACGAAGCGGCCGTGCGCGACGCGCTTTCGGAAGCCAAGGAATCGTACTTCGAGCTCTACTATATTGACCGCGCTCAGCAGGTGACGGCTGAAATCAGGAAACTCTACGACCGCTACGCCGCTTTGGCCGCGGGCGGCAAGGAAGTGGCCAAGCCCAAGCTGCCTGAAACTTTCCGCGCCGAAAGCCAGCGCGCTCAACTGGGCTACGATCTGGTCCTGCTGCACGAGATGCGCGCGGCGGAGGCCGAACGCTTGCGCAGCGGCCTGGGTCTGCCGGCGCGTGCCGAACTGGGCGGCACCGCGGACGTGGCCGAACCGGCGGAACTCGGCGAGGCGCTGGAGCACCTCCAGGAAATCGCCACGCTGCACAACCAGGAACTGGCTGTCGCGGGCATCGAGGTCGAGCGCGCACAGTATGAGGTCCAGCAGGCCCACCGCGCGCCCATCCCGGACTTGATGCTGGGCGCAAATTACACGGCGATGGGGGAGCAGCAGCGGAAGATG
>JBEKKG010000749.1:0-4164 GCA_050010835.1 Planctomycetota bacterium | reverse complement strand
CCATCATTCCGCTCAGCGCACCCGAGATGGTTCTGGAAGCCGTGGATGCGGGCACGGTCGAGGGCACCAAGGTGTCCATAGGCACTCCTTCTGGAAAGGAGAACCAGAAATGGGTCATCGCCCCGAAAGGCGGCGATTTCTATACGCTCAAGCCCTCCTATAGCGCAACCCTCGTCCTCGCCGCCTCCGGGGGGGGAACGGAAAAAGGCACGGCCATCGTCCTGGAAACGGAGAACGGCAAGCCCTGGCAGCTCTGGGCAATCAAGAAGAACGCCAACGGTTCGTTCAGCCTCGTCCCGAAGCACGCGCCCACATCGGGGCTCGACGACTTTGGCGGCGGGAAGACTGTCGGCGCCAAGCAGGACCTTTGGGAATACGATCCCAATGACGAGCATCTGCAATGGGTGCTCAAGCCACTCGCAGGGGCAACGATGCCGCCAAGCGCCGCGGCGGGCCTCAACCCGCTCGACATTCCCAAGGGGGCCATTAAGGATTTCGCGTTCTCAGAAAGCCGCATCTTTCCTGGAACCAAACGCAGCGGCACTGTCTTCATCCCGGCTCAGTATGACGGCGCCAAGCCTGCCTGTGTCTACGTCCGGCAAGACGGCTATAACGCGAGGGAAAAGACCATGTTGGAGGCGCTCATCGCAGCCAAGGAGATGCCTGTGACCATCGGCGTCTTCATTCGGCCCGGAGACTTGCCTGCAACGATGAAGAACACGCTGGGACGCCGCAACCGGTGTTTCGAATACGACGGGGTGGGGGACAATTACGTCCGCTTCATTATCGAGGAACTCCTGCCGTTTGTCGCAAAGACATTCGATCTTAAACTATCCAGCGACGGCAATGATCGCTGCATTGCCGGCTGCAGCAGCGGAGGGATTTCGGCCTTCAACGCCGCCTGGGAACGGCCCGAAGCCTTCAGCCGTGTGTATGCCAATAGCGGCAGTTTCGTGGCATTCCGCGGCGGCCACGAATTTCCGACGCTCATTCGCAAGTTCGAAGCCAAGCCCCTCCGCGCCTATCTCACCACCGGCACCCACGACATGGAAAACTGCGCCGGCGACTGGTTCCTGTTGGATCAGGAAATGGACAAGGCGCTGAAGTTCTCCGGCTACGATTACTCTTTCCACGTCATTAACGGCGGCCACGGCGCTGGCTGGAATGAGCATTTCCCCGAAGCGATGCGCTTCATCTGGAAAGGCTGGCCCGAACCGGTGAAGGCCGGGGGGAGCGCCCCGCGCGTGCGGGACATTATCACCGCCGATGGGAAATGGGAATTGGCCGCCCAGGGATTCCGCGAGGCGCGCGGACCGGCCTGCAACGCCACGGGGGAAGTCTTCTTCGTTGACGCGCCGAACAACAAAGTGCACCGCATTGGCCTCGACGGCAAGGTTGAGGTCTTCCTGTCCGACGCGGGCCAAGCCAACAGCCTGGCCATCGGTCCCAAGGGCGAACTCTTCACGGTTTCGCTCAGCACCGGAAAGATCATGTGTTATGAGCACACTAATGGCCGCGTTTATGCTGACGGGATTCGCGGGCAATACGTTCTCGCCAGACCTGTAGGACAGGCTTCCAGCCTGTCAGACCGGCAAGATGCCGGTCCTACAGGAGGTGGCCTGTATGTCACCAGCCCCGAGGAGAAGGCCGGCGAAGGCAGCAAGGTTTGGTTTGTCAAGGATGGGCAGAAGACGCAGGTGGACTCAGGACTGAAGTGCGCCACGGGGCTTGCCAGCCGGCCGGATCAGTGGCTGCTCGCCGTGGCCGACGGCCGCTCGAAGTGGGTTTACAGTTATCAGATCAATCCTGATGGCACACTGGCCAACAAGGAGCGTTTCTTCTGGCTGCACGTACCGGATTGGGAAGACGACGCGGGCGCCGAATCCGTCTGCTATGCCCGAGAAGGCCAGATTTTCGTGGCCACGCGCTGGGGCATCCAGGTTTGCGCGGACGACGGCCCCACCCAGGCCATTTTACCTATGCCGGATCGCAGCCGCGTGCTCGGAGTGTGTTTTGGCGGGGCTGAGTTGAACACGCTCTTCGCCTTCTGTGGCGACAAGGTGTGGAAGCGCGTGGTGAAGGTCCACGCCGTGGGAGCCTTCTCGCCCTGGGTCAAAGTGAACGGCAGCCCGCTGTGAGGAGGCTTGGGGCATTAAGAAACAGGGGACATTCTCCAAGAGTCGATCCGAAATGGAACCATCAAGTCTTAATCTCTATCCGCTTCTTCTCTGTTGTGCGTGTAGCCTTGTGATTGCCCCACTCTCTCAGGCTGAGAACCGCCCATTCGGAGTTGAGATCCCGAAGGACATACCAACCGCCGATCTCGTAATCGAATACGGGCTTTATGGGAACGGACTTCAAGTGGGTTCGGTTATAGGGAAGAAGGACGTATTCGTGTATGACCTCGACCTGAAATCCAAATTACCTTCAGTGCCGAAGTCAGTAAAATTGCTGGCATACTGCCCCGGATACCAAATTGCGTACATTACGGAACCGCCATTGGATCAACCTTGGACGCCGGGTTTCAAACCGGCTGACATGACACACCTTGAGGGGACGCTTACTGATACGAAGGGCAAGCCGTTGCCAAACCAGCGCCTCAGATTATCATATCATATGATTGAGGCGATGTCCTTCTTTGGGTACTTCGACGGAATGGTGCCCAAAATCACGATCAGTTCAATTGAGACGGGAAAGGATGGCACATTTCAAGCCGAGATCCCAGTTCTGGAAAGGGACCCATTCTTTCAAAAGCATGGAACATCCGCTCGCCCAAGCCGAGAATTTGCTTGGTCACTTGAAAGCTCCGAAAGACCAACTGAAGAACCACGTATGTTGCGGCCTTCATCACTTCCTGTCCAAACGCGATATGACATTCCATATAAGATCCAAGTCGTTCAGAAAGCCAGGTTGCAAGGTCGGATAGAACAAGGATTCTTGAAGAAGAACGACATTGCCGGCGAAGTCCGAGGTGGTCCGTGGCCAGAAGAGGAACGAGGCTATCGCCTGGATCTGGAGGCGGAATCGAAAGATGGAATGCGACACTACAACTGCTTTCTCACTCCCGATCTGACCTTCTCTGTCCTCTTGGCTCCCGAGGAATACGATATTCGGCTGTATGCAATGAAGAGAGGGTATTTGGTTCACAAAAAAGTCCTCGCTAAGGAAGGCATAGTTCTTAAGGAAGGCGAAGACCTTGATGTACTTGTCGAATGAAACGAGGGCGGTACTTTGAGGGACAACGTCGAGACTTGGTGAAGGTGTTGACTTGGAACCTGAAAGGAGGATGAGGATGAGAGGAAAGGGAGCGCGCAAGTTTGAGAGCTAGGGTCTGCCTGTCAGAGATTTGACACTGGCAACTCTTTGCAGGCTAACAGCTTGCGAGTTCTTCAACCTTCTTGTCTGTCCATAATTTGGCAGCGATGTCTTTGGAGGCATTAGGCGGGGGGTTCGCTTCCTTACCGTGCGCCCCTCAAGCCTGATGCCTGATGTCTGGAATGGCATTAGCTGTGCTACAGGATGAAGGTCTGCGTTCGCGCGTGACCGCGGAAGGCTGGCACACTGGCCAATGTGGTGTAGTAAGTAAAATGAACACACAACCAACCTCTTCGATCCATGCAACCAGCCCGGCCGCAAACGAGAGCCAACTGAAACGGCGGCGCTTTCTTGGGGCTGCGGCCGCGACTGCCTTGGCGGCAGTCCTGCCGCGCCAGGTCCTGGCTGGAGCGAAACACGTGCCGCCGGGCGAAAAGATCCGGCTGGCGTACGTGGGCTGCGGCACGCAGGGCTTCCGGCAGTTGATGCAGGCGCTCACGAATCAAGAGCTAAGGATCACTGCGGTCTGCGATCCGAACCGCGGCAGCGACGACTACCCTGATTACGGGAACGACGAACTCAACAACTCCATCCGCAAGTTCCTGAAGGACCCCGACTGGGCCAAAGGCGCGCGCGGCGCGCTGTGCGGCCGCGAACCCGGACAACAGATCGTGAACCGCTACTACGCTGCGCAGAAGCAATCGGACAAGAACGAGGATTGCCGGGCCTATGCCGATTTCCGGGAACTGCTGGTCAAGGAGAAAGACCTGGATGCCGTGTACATCATGACGCCCGACCACTTGCACGGCGTCATCGCCATAGCGGCCATGCGGCAGGGCAAACACGTCC
>JBEKKG010000748.1:0-4164 GCA_050010835.1 Planctomycetota bacterium | reverse complement strand
GTCGCCGGCGCAGACGCGAAAGCCTGCCTCTTCAGCGTGCGTGTATTCGCGCCTGACAACAGTGAACGCACGTATCTGGCGGCCACAAAGTACGTGACTGACAGGGTTCTGCACCATAGCGTGCCGCTGGCCTGCAACGAACCAGCGGGCAAGTGGAAGATCGTGGTCCGCGACTTGGCTGGAGGCGGCGAAGCCACAACCACCGTGGAAGTGGGCGCGGCGGAGAGCAACAAGTAAAGGGCATTTACAGCTTCTTCAGGCGAAAATAATTGACATCCAGTTTCTCATAGGCAGGGAATGCAGCCCGCACTTCGTCCAGTGTCTCAAACAACCACGGGGAAGTGAAATGCGGCCCATTCTTGGTGAAGAGAATGTCGTCGGCCACGTACACTGCCGAGTGTATGATGGCGTGCTCCGGCGTAAAAAAGAGGGCCACGTCGCCGAACGCAGGGCTGCCCGGCACGGGGTAGTAGTCCTTTTCAAGAGTAGGGGCGATCGTGTCGGCGCGGCCCAAGCGGTCGTCGGGCAGCTCATTGAAGAAGTTCAGGGCGGTCCAATGGCAGTCCCGCGCGAAGCCCTGCTGGGCCGGGCCGGGCAGCGGGTAGGTATACACTCGTTCCCGCGCGAATACCGGCAACAACAACGAGACGTCCACCATGATGCCGTTCTGGGTCGGAGGGATGGACTCCAACAACGGCCTGACCACCACCTCCCGGCCGCCTTTGCCCCAGTAGTTGCACAGCGCTGGGATGTCGGAAGCCGAACTCACACGCAACTTCGGGAATACGGCCCGCCGGCGGAAGAGGACTTTGAGCAGCCGCACACGCTCGCCGGCATCCGGCAGTTGGCTCATGACTGTGTTGCAGTCGGAGAGCAGCATGAATTCACCGTGAGGGTATAGCAGGCCTTTGACCAAGGCGACCGTTGAGGGCTGCAACCCGGCGTTGTGCAGCCAATCGTAGATCTGCTCAACCTTGAAGATGAAGGGGTCGTGTTGGCCGGGATTCTCAGGGAACTTGCCAAGGACTGCGTAGATATGGGAACGGGCCTCAGGGCTGAGTCCCAGAATGAGTTCCTTGCCGGGTTTTGCCACACACAGGTTGGCGGCAGGGGAAAACTCCACACTCCTATCTATGGTGCTGCGTTGCTCTTGGGTTAGCCCCACCGACATGAGCAGTTCATCCAAGGCTTCTCTCGTATAGCCCTTGAATAGCCAAGGGGGCGTGGGCTCGGCGAAGAAGTTGGACGAGATAAGCTCATCCGGCGGCCGCGTTACGATGTCAAAATACTCAATCGCGCCCCAGGGCCCCGGTTTGCAAAACCGCTTGTCTGCTCTATGAGGCGGTGTGACCGCAGCCACAGAGTCGCCAGGGCCTTGGGACGACCGCGCACGCAGGGAGTACGCAGCGATTACTACTACCCACGGCAGCAGCAAGGCCAGAACGAGAGCGAAGACCGCGGACCGCGGTATGCGGAGATAGTAGACCTTGGCCTTTGTTTCGAGGCTGCGGAGCGTGCTCTCTACTCGCTTGGCATGTATGGCGCTATCGTACTTGATGCTGGGAGTCCTTTCGTCCCTCGCTGACTGCCGGTTTCCCACCCCCACCCAACAGGAGGCACTATGCCACTTGGTGCAATTACGCAATTCTTGCACCAATCACAATGGTTACGTGGCGCAACGTCAAACAATCAGGACTGAAAATTCAAGCCGATGTCAACTGTTGGCCGGGGCGCAAACACAGCGGGCTGGAAAAGACCTTCCCAGCCCGCTGGACTTCCTTTGTTGGGCCGCAACCCAGAGGATTGCGCCCCAAATCTACTTTGCCGGTTCCGCGCCTTGTGTCTCGCGCTTGGACTGCCAGTATGCCCAGCCCAGGCAGACGACGGCGATGGCAATCGCCAAGACACGGAATATCTGGCTGTCCGCCACGGCGAATGCCTTGGGCAGCTCATAAGGCGTGGCCTTGCCGGCCGCATCCGTCAGGTTGGCGGCTGCCTTCTTGACGCTCTCTACGATTTCCGGATCGTATACGGCCATCAAGGGCACTGTCAGAATGGCCACCATGTTCATGACCTTGAGCAGCGGATTGACAGCCGGGCCGGCCGTGTCTTTCAGCGGGTCACCCACCGTGTCGCCGGTGACGGAGGCCTTGTGTTTCTCGGAGCCTTTGCCCGTGTTCTTCACGGCATCGCGCGGCTCGTCTTCGACGGTCTTCTTGGCGTTGTCCCAAGCGCCGCCGGAGTTGCACATGAAAGAGGCCATCAGTTGGCCCACCACGATGGCGCCGGCCAGGAACCCGGCCAGAGCGATGGGGCCAAGCAGGAAGCCCACCAGAACGGGAGCGAACACGGCCAGCAGAGCGGGACCAACCAGTTCCTTCTGTGCTGCTTCGGTGCAGATATAAACGACCTTGCCGTATTCAGGTTTCACGGTGCCTTCCATCACACCGGGGATGTGGAACTGGCGGCGGCATTCATTGACGATCAGGTACGCCGCACGCCCGACTGCGCGAACGGTCATCGAGGAGAAAAGCATGGGCACCGCGCCGCCGAGCAACATGCCGACCAGCAGGGTGGGGTTGGAGACCGACAGCATCCCCGCCACGTTCCTGAACAGCTCGATCGGCAGCGCCTTCTCTTCGCCTCCGCCACCCGAACCGATGACCGTGATGAAGCTGGCGTACAGCGAAACGGCGGCGATGACCGCCGAGCCGATGGCCACGCCCTTGGTCACAGCTTTGGTCGTATTGCCCACTGCGTCCAGGTCTGCCAGGATCTGCCGGGCTTCCTTGTACTTGGCGTTATTCTCTTCTTTGCTGGCCCCTTCCTTGCAGCCCAGCATCTTGTCCGGTTCGTAGCCCATTTCGCCGATGCCGTTGGCGTTGTCCGCGACGGGCCCGAAGACATCCATCGAGATCGTATTGCCGGTCAGCGTCAACATGCCGATGCCGCACATGGCCACCCCGTAGGCGATGCAGATGGGGTTGGTGCCCGAGTAGACCAGGACGGATGCAATGATCGCCACGCAGAGGACAATCGCGGTCACCACCGCCGATTCGTACCCCACCGCGAAGCCTTCGATGATGTTGGTGGCGTGGCCCGTGGTGCAATTCTTGACCAGGCCTTTGACCGGCGAGTATTCAGTGCCCGTGAAGTATTCAGTGGTGCGATTCAAGGCAATACAGAGAATGATGCCGATGAAGCAGGTAATGGCCGGACGCATGTCGAGGTCCGCTATGCCCCACGAGGCCCAGGCTGGCAGCGGCTGAGTGTAGTTGCCGTGGGCATCCGCCATGTGCCCGACCCAGGGCCGCGAAGCATCCACATCGAAATGCAGATAGAAGTAGCCCAGGATCACGAAGCCGATCACGGAGATGGTGGAGCCGAGGATGAAGCCGAAGTTGATGGATTTCATGGCCTCGGCGACATTCCCGCGGTCGCCGGCGCGCACCGAGTACGTCGAGAGTATCGAGCCGACCACGCCAATGGCGCGCACCAGGATGGGGAACATCACGCCCTTGTGTCCGAAGGCCACGTAGCCCAGGATCATGGCGGCCACGATGGTGACCTCATAGCTCTCGAAGATGTCCGCGGCCATGCCGGCGCAGTCGCCGACGTTGTCGCCCACGTTGTCCGCGATGGTCGCGGCGTTGCGGGGATCGTCTTCAGGGATGCCGGCCTCAACCTTGCCCACGAGGTCCGCGCCCACGTCCGCGGCCTTGGTGTAAATGCCGCCGCCGACGCGCATGAACAGCGCCAGCAGCGTCCCGCCGAAGCCGAAGCCCAGCAGCGCTTCGTAAGCGTGCTCGCCGTAAGTCATGAAGATCAAGGTCCCGCCCAGCAGTCCCAGGCCGTCAGTCAACATGCCCGTGATGGTGCCGGTGCGGTAGCCCAGCATCAGCGCCTTGCCGAAGCCCACCGGGGCGGCAGCGGCGACGCGCAGGTTGCCTTGGGTGGCCAGGCGCATCCCCACGAACCCCACTGTGCCGGAGAAGAACGCGCCGACCAGGAACGCCCCCGCCCGGCCCCAGGCAAAGGGATCGCCGAAGCCCTTATTTGAAGCGAGGGCCTTGGTCAGGAACAGGACGCCCACCAGGATAAGGATCATGATCGCCACGGTCGTCAACTGGCGCTTGAGGTAGGCGTTGGCTCCTTCGCGCACCG
>JBEKKG010000747.1:0-4172 GCA_050010835.1 Planctomycetota bacterium | reverse complement strand
AACCTGATCAGGTACATGCGCTACCGCGGCGACACGACACTCTTCTACGGCGCCTACCGCTACCGCGCGGCCCAGTTCCCGTCGCGCCTCTTTCCACCCGCCGACCCCGACGTGGACCTGCCCGCACTCATGGCGCGCATGTTTGAGAGGAACGGCCTCAAGTTGGTCTTGAACGTGGAGGCGAACAACCCGCTGCCGGAGTCGCGGCTCCACGAGTTCACCCATTACGATGTCTGGCACGGCGCGCCGGGCGTCTCGAACGTCAACGCGAGCGGCCGTCAGAACGCGGGAGGCTCCGCGATCTTTCCGATCTCCAATCCGTGGCATCCGAAGGTGCGCGCGGAATACTGCCGCCTCGCCTCAGAACTGGGCGAGCGCTACGGCAAGTACCCGGCCGTGGCGGGGCTGTCTTGGATCACGGGCCAATGTTGGTGGTCGCCCACGCTGGCCATGCCCATGGACGCTGGCATGGACGCAGCCCGAGCGGAAGACGCCCTGCTCGGCCTGACCAGCGACGATGAGACCTTCCGGCAATTCGAGGCTTGGTCTGGCATCAAGGCGGCAATCGCCGCTCCCCCAGATTCTCCCGCTCGGTTCAAGGAACGCCACGAGTGGGTCATGAAGAATGCCAAGGACAAGTTCATCACTTTCCGGGACTGGGCGATGACACAGACGCATCTCGCGTTCCAGAAGGCCTTCTCAGAGAAGGCCCCCGGCAGAGACTACCTGGCCATTGATTTCTGCTATCACGTCTTCTCAGGGGCTGCGGAGTGGCCGATGGCCTTGGACGCGGTGCGCCGCATTGGCTTCGGGCCGGAACATGCCGGCGGCGTTCCCGGCTTCCTCTATTGCGCGTACATGCCGGAAGCCAACGGCTGCACCTTCTGGGAGCATGCCAGCTACAGATGGCAGTGGATGCCGCGCATCAAGAGCTTCCTCCAGGATGACGCCTACGCCAAGGCCCTCAACGACGCCGGAAGGACAGCGCGCTACGTCCATCGCCAGTTCTATGAACAGTGCATCTATCTTTCCGGCATGCCTAACCGCAAGTGGATGTGGGATCCTAACGTCTCGTTTCTGGCGTGCATTTCGTATCCGCAACAAGCAGGGCGCGGCTACCTCGCAGACTTTGTCAACCAACTGGCGAGAGGCAATCCCGACTACCTTTGTTATTGCTGGTGCGACAGCCTCCTGCCCATGGGCTTCGAGCCCGAGCATCGCGAGATCGCCGCGGCGTATCGCAGCATTCCCCCTGGCGCATATCGCGAAGGCGACGGGAAGGACGGTATGTTCCTTCGGCGCGCCGAGAAGAAGAACGCCTTTTACGTCGTCAATACGAACGGAGCGGCTGTTCAGGCGAGCCTGAAGACAGGTGTCGCGGGCGCGTGGCACGACGCCGTAACGGGAGAGACCTTGCATTGCAGCGGCGACGCGACCGGGTTCTCATTGCAGGCCTTTGAGTGCAAGGTCTATCTGCCGGGACACAACCGATAGGTCCGCACTTAAGGAGGTGAGAGGCGCAATGAAACGGATAGCCTGCCTGCTGGTGGCGTGCTTGCCAATCCTGTTGAGCGTGATACAGGGCGCGGAAACGGGGGAAACGCCTCCGGCCGCGCCGACGAAGAAGGTCTTTGCTCACTGCGTGGGCTGCTGGCCTGTCGGCAGCGGCGCGCTGGCGTGGTCGAAACTTCAGGACGAGCCACGTTTGCGGCATGACCGCGACGACGATCCCAAGCGCCTGCCCGACCGCGAGGCCGAGACCATGCGCCGCGGCGGACACGTCCGCAACTGGGACCTTGTACCCTATGGCACGAAACTCTCTCCGGAAGAGAGCGCCGATCTCGAGATTCGGCGAGCCCTACGCATTGGCCTCGACGGGATCGCCGTGGACGCCTGGTGCGGCGGCGAGCATGGCAAGCAGACGCTGGATGCGCTCTTCAAAGCCGCGGAAGCGAAGGATTATCCTTTCGAGGCCACCATCTGCATTGATCCGACGTGCGGCGGCACGATCGTCGAGGACGTGAAGTACCTTTTGGAAAAGCACGGCAAGAGTCCGAAGCTGGCGCGGCGCAACGGCAAGCCGCTGATCTTCGGCTACATGTCGGTGTGGCCCGCCTTCGAATACCTCAAACGTAAGATGCCCGGCAAGACCGACGCTGAGTATGCGCGCCTGCGCGCCAGCCCTGAAGGCTGGGAGATCATGGGCGAGGCCTTCAAGGATGCGGAGAAACAGATCGGCCACCCCGTCTTCTGGCACTTCTGCGCCGATGCGTTCTTTCACGGCGTGGACCGCAAGCTGTTCCAGGCGGATGCGCTCGTCCAGGCCGCGGGCGTCCTTGCCAAGCATGTCTCCGCTGTCGGCGGCTTTGTGAACGAGTGGGGCGAGAATCAGGCTGCTGCGGCCAGCGCGGTCAAGGGGGCTGGCGCCGAGTGGAGCGCGCCCGTCGGATGGTACCAGAAGGAGAATATCCCCTATGAGAACTATGCGGGCAAGGGCTTGGACTGGATGTGCGGGCAGTGGGCGGCTGCGCGCGACCAAGGCGCGTCATTGATCCAGATTACCACGTGGAACGACTACGGTGAAAACACCAATATCGCGCCCGCCTACAATACGCGCTACACCCTGTTCGACTTGACCGGCTTCTTCATCCAGTGGTGGAAGACCGGCCGGGAACCCAAGCCTGACCACGACCGCGTCTACATAGTCTCTAGAAAGTACCCGGCGGAGGTCAAAGTCTTTCCGTTCAAGCAAGGACCGTATCTCGAGGGGGCTCTGGAGGTCGTCACCATCCTCCCGCAGAAGGCCACGGTGCGCTTGCCGGGCCGGAACGCCGAATACGAAGCGCCGGAGGGTTTTTCACGCCGGCAGTTCCCGGTGACGCCAGGCCCGGTTGTCGTCGAGCTGCTGCGCGGCACCCAGGCCGTCTTGACGCTGGAAAGCCCGGAGCCGATCACGGACCGTCCGTTCCGCGAAGACAATTCGATGGTCTGCTACTCGACCGAGTTCAACCGGCACTGGAAAGCGGATTTCGGCGACACGCCGCCGCTGCTATGGAGCGAATACGGCGACGCCAACAAGAATGGATTGCCCAACTGGTTCGAGATGTACTGGTTCGGCAAGTTCGGCGACATGTCTACAGCGTCCTCATGTCCAGACCCCAACGCCAAGACGCCCAGTGGCAAGACGTTGCGCGAGTGCTATCTGGAACGCGTTGATCCGACCAAGCCTGTCCCGCAGTATGCCGATCTTCCGGCCGACGGGTTGCTCGCCTGGTATCGCGCCGACAAGGGGGTCGTGGCCGATGACGGCGGGCTGGTCTCAGCATGGCAGGACCAGGGCCCCAATAAGCTCGACCTGGTGGCCAAGACCGCTGCCGAAAAGCCGCGCCTGCTGAAGGAAGTATGGAACCAGCGTCCGGCCATCGAGCTTGACGGCGTCAGGAACAGCATGCTGTGCATGCAAGTGCCAGATAGGGAGTACCGGTCACTGACCATCATTGCCGTTGGCGCGGCGCGGGCGAAGGATCAGGTGTGCCGAAATCAGGAAGGCATCAACAACCGTCTTATCTCGATTCCAACGACAGCCAAGGCCGACTATGACGGCGGCGGCGTCATCGGTGTGAGCGGCATCGGATGGCCGGCGGGGGACGTGGCGGTGTTCCGAAGGGAGTTTGAACCGAAGGACCGGCCGGCGTGCGTTGCACTGGGCTTCATGGCTACGCCCGGTCACTTCGACAACCGCGGATGGAACTTCAAGGGCAAGGTGGCCGAGATCCTGATCTATTCCCCGGCGTTGGACGCGGCAGGCACCCGGAAAGCCGTGTCTGTTCTCAAGGCCCGCTATGGGCTGTAGCGATGGCCCCGGGGAGGGGGGCGGGTTGGCAACCCGTGCTGCGCCGCCGTCGCTTCCGAACCGGTCTCCTTTACCCGTCGCCGACCGCGTGCTACACTGGTTGCCCTGTTACAGCGGGCGGAAGGTTGCAGCGTAAGGAGAAAGGCGATGCTCACGCTTCTCGGTACTCGTTGCCGGCGATGTTCGCGAGTCTTTGCCGCAGTGGTGATCGCCATGGCCGGATGGCTCTCGACCCTCAACACCGGCGTCGGTGGCGAACCGGCCTCCGGCGAGGTGCTTCTCTCGGACACGTGGCAAGTGCAGCCGGCGACGTCGCCGG
>JBEKKG010000746.1:0-4172 GCA_050010835.1 Planctomycetota bacterium | reverse complement strand
CGCGCCGAAATTCTCAACTAGGAAATGCGATAAAGGCGTGGAGTAATTGCCTCTCCAACAGCGGTTAAGCCGCAAAGGAGTTAGGCATGTTTTGGAAGAGATCAGAGTCGGAGCAGACGCTGGCCGCGGAGCGAGGGCGTAGCCCGAGCGACGCGGCCAGCGTCTGCGGCGGCGCGGGGGGGCCCACCCCCGCGGCCGCCGTGGACGGCCACCAGGTTGTTCCATCTGTGGAAACCACTCCACCCCTTACCGCCGTCGCGGTCGTGGACCCGGCCCCGGCCGGTACGCCGCCAGTGCCTCAGGCCGATGACGCCTCTGTGGGCCCAGAGCCGCCGCGCGAAGAGCCTTTCGAGGAGGTCCGCAAGCGTGTTCTGGCCGGGCCGCGCAAGAGCAAGGGGCAGCGGTTGGTCAAGCCCGAGCTGTCGGCCCAAGCGTCGATGACGCCCGAGCAGCGGTTGTTGATCCTCGACACTTGGCAGCGAAGCGGCCTGCCGGCGGGCGATTTCGCCCCCCTGGTCGGCCTCTCCAAGCACGCGCTCTACAGTTGGAAGAAGCGTTTTGACGAGTCGGGCCCGGCCGGGCTAATGGATCAGCAGCGCGGCGTGCCCAAGGGCAGCCGCGTGCATGAGCTGACCAAGCGGACGATCCTCATGCTCAAGCAGGCCAACCCGGAGTGGGGCTGCCAGCGGATCAGCGACATGCTGCTCCGCGGTCCGGCCCTGCCGGCCTCGGCGGGGGCTGTCTCCCGCGTGCTGCACGAGGCGGGCTACCAGGTGGAAGAAGTTGCCACCCATCCGCACCCCGACAAGCAGCGCGAGTTCGAGCGGGCGACGCCCAATCAGCTCTGGCAGACGGACCTGTTCACCTTCGTGCTCAAGCGGCAGAACCGCCGCGTGTACATGGTGGCCTTCATGGACGACCACAGCCGCTTCATCACCGGCTACGGGATCCATGCCAGCCAGTCGGCGGCCTTGGTGCTGGAAGTGGTGCGGGCGGCGATTGTTGCTCACGGCACGCCGCAGGAGATGCTCACGGACAACGGCAGCCAGTACGTCACCTGGCGGGGCACCAGCGCCTTCCACCGCGAGATGGACAAGCGCGGCATCAAGCACGTCGTGGCCAGGCCGCAGCGGCCGCAGACCCTGGGCAAGATCGAGCGTTTCTGGGGCACGCTGTGGCGGGAGTGCATCGAGACGTCGGTGTTCTTTGACCTGGACGACGCACGGCGGCGGATCGGGCATTTCATCGACTATTACAACTTCCAAAGGGTGCATCGGGGAATCGACGGCCTGGTGCCCGCGGACCGTTTCTTCGGCGCCGCCTCCGAGGTCTTGGCCACGCTCCGCGCGCGGGTGGCGGCCAACGCCCTGGAGTTGGCCCGCAACGGCGTGCCCAAGGCGCCGTTCTACGTGACCGGACGGATTGGCGAGCGGGCCTTCAGCGTGCATGCGGAAGGGGAAAAGATGATCCTCAAGCGGGAAGGTCAAGGCCGCACGGAGGTCGATCTGGGCGGGCCGGAGGCCGCGGAGTTGCCGCTGGTCGACAGCGTTGCGTCGCGGACGCCGGCGGAAGTGCCCCTGCCGCTGTGCCCGCACGGCTCTCCTACGGGTGATGTTGTGGAAGACGAAGTGCCGCCGGGCGGATCGCCCTTGGACGCCGGCTTGCGGCGACTGGAGACGGCTGCCGAGGACCCGAAGGAAGGGCCCAGCAGCACGGATGCAGGCCAAGGAGGGACATCATGAGCGAAGCCAAAGCGTCAATAGCAACCGCCTCCCCGTCCGCCTCGCCTCGTGGTGCGGCGGCAGCAGGGAAGGGTTCCCGTGGACCTCGTTTCAAACCCCAGGCGGCGGTCAGCCGTGAAGCCCAGCGCGTGGCGGCGGTGATCCTGGAGGTCTTGGCCGGGATGCGGACGCCGACGGAGGCCGCCGCGGTGGTGGGCCTCTCGGTACCGCGTTATTACCTCCGGGAACAGCGGGCCCTGGAGGGCCTGGTGCGGGCCTGTGAACCGCGGCCTAAGGGCCAGGTGATCAGCCAGCGGCACCAGATTGCCGTGCTTGAGAAAGAGGTGGCCCGCTTGCGGCAGGACTGTGCCCGGCAACAGGCGCTGGTACGGGCCTCGCAACGGACGATCGGCCTGGCGGCATCTCCGCCATCGGCGGCAAAGCCGCCGGCCAAACCCAGTGGCAAGGTGGCTGGGGGTACCGCGCAGCGGTCCGCGGGTAATGCCACTGCCGGCAAGACAAAACGGAAGCGCCGTCCGGTGGCCCGGGCCTTGAAAGCAGTGGCAGCATTGCAGGCCGCGCCGGGAGTACAGGAAACTCCGGCCGATTCGTCTTCGGCCGAAAAGGCAGAAGTGGTACAACGGAGTGTCGCAAGTAGTTCATTGGCAACGGCGGAAGCGGCTCATGCCGCCGACCATGCGAACATGGTGCCCGCCGTGTCGGAAGCCTGATTCACGGAGGAAAAAAGCCATGGCCCGAAGAGGACGCAAACCGACCGGTACGAACCTGGTGGAACACCTGGAAGGCTCAGAGCGGGCCAAGACCCGCTTGAAAGCCATCCTGGAAACCCTTTCTGGCGCGCGGAGCATTCCCGAAGTCTGTGAAGACTTGGGAATCAACGAGTCGATGTTTCACCGTGTGCGTGGCGAGGTGCTGCAGACGGCACTGGAACGCCTGGAGCCGCGCCCTCTCGGGCGGCCGCGGCACGAGCCGCCGGCCGAGGAACTGCGTCTGGCGGAGATGGAAGAAGAGAACTTGCGCTTGCAAGTGGAGTTGAAGGCGGCCGAGGTCCGCCGTGAGCTGGCCGAGAAGCTGCCGCGGTTGGGCAAGTCGGAGGTCCATCCGTCCTCCGAAGAAGGAAAAAAAACGACAGCTCGGGAACGGAAGCGGCTCCGCCAGCGATTACAACACAAAAGGAATCGTCCCCACCCATGAATGCTTGTAGCTGCCAACTCCAGAAGCGCGGCTGGCCCGCCCAGCAGCCCCGGCGGGAAGCCGAGCGGAACGCCCGCAGGCATGCCGTGGGCTTCGAGCACTGGGCCAGGCAGCAAGGGATGCGGCAGCCCATGGCCGCGCGGCAGATCGGCTTGGCGCCAGGCACGCTGGCCTACTGGAAGCATCGCTGGCACGAAGATTACCTGGAGGCCAGGCCCTTGGGGCGGCCTTGGCGGCGGAGCCCCTGGCAACTCCGCAACGAGGCCATCGATTTCATGCGCGCGGTGGGGGCGGGTGTGAGCGCGGCCGCGGTGCAAACCGCCTTCCCCGCTTTGGCTCGCCGGGAGGCGGAAAACCTCAGAGACCGCTTTCGCCACATCTGGAAACTGGACCATCCCCGTGCGATCCACGTGCTCCATTGGCACGATCCGAGGGTCGTGTGGGCCATGGACCACAGCCAGCCGCCGCAGGCCATTGATGGCCGCTGGCCGTACCTGCTTGCTGTCCGCGACCTCGCCAGTGGCTGCCAACTCGCTTGGTTACCGGTTCTCGACGAGACGGCGGAGACGACGATCGAGGCGCTGCGATGCTTGTTCCTGGAACATGGGCCGCCCTTGGTGCTGAAATGCGACAACGGTTCGGCCTTCATCGCCGCGGCGATGCGTGACTTCCTGGCGAGTTGCGCTGTCCGTCCCCTCTTCTCACCGCCCTGGACGCCGGAGTACAATGGTGGGATCGAGGCGGGCAACCACGCATTGAAGACCCGCACTCAAGAACTTGCGGCCCGCGAGGGCCGGCATGGCCTTTGGACCGCCTGCGATGCGGAGGTGGCACGATGCATGGCCAACGAGCAGAACTACCCTCACGGCTTCGGAAAGCCGACGCCGGGCGAGTGCTTTCGCACGTCGCCCGGGCTCTCGCAGGAGGCGCGTGCGGCCTTCGGCCGCACGCTCGAGCACGAGCAAACCCAAGAACGCCTGCAACAAGGCTACCCTTTGGACACGGACCTGGACCGCGTGGTCCAGGCACAAATAGACCGTGCAGCAATCCGCCGCGCTCTCGTCGAGCACGGCTACCTTACTTTTACCAAGAGGTCAATTACTCCATCACTTAAATCTCAAAAATCGTTGAAAATTTCGTAGGCGGTACAAAAGCGATTGCCAGGTATTGATCGGCGGTGCGCGAATAGGATTCGGTATAACTCGATCCGCCGTCGGGCGCCGTGATCGAGACCGT
>JBEKKG010000745.1:0-4198 GCA_050010835.1 Planctomycetota bacterium | reverse complement strand
GCAACGGCTCGGCCGCGCCCTTCACCGGAGATGCGAACGGCCACTTCAACGACTCGGTGTTTTTCGGCCTCACCGTCGAGGGACTTTGGAACGGTACGTCCACGACGTTTCAGGCCCAGACCGGGAACTCCTGCTTTCAAATTTACATGGGAAACAACATTCAAATCTACAACTTCTATTCTCATGCCGACACCTATACGAACAATACCGGATACTCGGCGGCTGGATGTTGCAGGAAGGGTATATGCTGGGTGTCAACAAAGAAGGGACGCAGCATTCCATCAAGTCGCGAATCGCCGACCTCATTGGCAAGGAGGAGTGCGCCAAATTCTACCAGCTCTGGCTCCAGAACCACATGACCCGGGCGGATGTGGACCTGTTCGCGAAAGCGGGCTTTAACAGCGTCCGCCTCCCGATGCACTACAACCTGTTTACCCTGTCCATCGAACAGGAACCCGTCAAAGGTGAGAACACCTGGCTGACGACTGGATTCGACCTGGTTGATAACCTGCTGTCGTGGTGCAAGGCCAATCAGATGTATCTAATCCTCGACCTGCACGCTGCTCCCGGCGGTCAAGGCAAAGACGCCAACATCTCGGATGCGGATCCTTCAAAGCCTTCCCTGTGGGAGGACGAGTTGAACCGGCAAAAGACCATCGCTTTATGGCGGAAGTTGGCACAGCGCTATGCCAGCGATCCCTGGATCGGGGGGTACGATCTGCTCAACGAGCCAAACTGGACCTTTGAAGGCAAAGATAAGAATGTTCCGTCTCACGATAAACTGGGAGATCATTATCGTGATACCCTGGAAGAGGCGGGCAGAGGTTATCGAGATAATCTGGGAGCGAGTTGAGCCGAGAGCAGCGTGAAGCCGAGGCTGTCGTCAGATTTGTCCTTGGCAGAGCTTTTCCTTGAGGTCTTGAAGCTGAAGCAAGGCGCGTTGGCGACCACGCTCCTGTTCTGCCGGAGAACACGCCGGGGCGGGAGGGACCGGAGCCTTGGGAGGTTGTGGGCAGAGCCGAACTCGGCTGATGTTGAGGTCTTCCTCGAAGCGGTCGAGTTGGAGGAGGTTGGATAGTTTGAGGGCGCCGACGTTGCGGCGGGTGTGGCGGATTTCCTTTTGGAGGTAGCGCACCACTTGGCACAGGTCGGCCAGAGTGAAGCCAGCGCGCAGGAACTCAAACCAGAGCCGCTCCCGGTCAAAACCCAGGGAGAGCTTTTGACCGGTGAGGTGGCAATAGGTTTGATGCAGTTGCTCCAACTGCGCCGGGACCGATGAGGAGAGGGCGTTCACTTGGCCAGTTGGGCAACCCAGGGCAGGAGTTCCAAGGCGCGCTGCACGTGGGCGGAGGTGATGGCCCGGGAGTTCTGGGCGGCGGCTTCCTCCAGGGCTCTTTGGGCCAGGTGATTCAAGAGGCGGGGCAAACCGTTGCCGGCTTGGAGGAGCAACTGCAAAGCGGCGGCCTCGAAGGGGTTGGCGTGGATGCCGACTTCCTCGAGGCGCGCCTGGACATAGCCGGCGAGTTGCTCGGTCGTCCAGGGTTCCAGGCGCAGGCAAAAGCTCAGGCGGGCCAGGAGCGGTGCGTTGATGCCCATTTGCAATCGGGGCAGGAGTTGCTCATCGCCGACCAGCAGCAAGCTAAAGGGCGGCTGGGTGTCGCGGCGGTCGCAACTCAACAGGCGTACTTCCTCCAGCGCGGTGGCGCTGAGGTTCTGGGCTTCGTCCAGGACGACCACGGGCCAAAGCCGGTCCAACTGCTGCCAGCCCTGGCGGATGGAGAGCACGTTGTCGCTGCGGCGCATGCGCGCCGTCTGGCCCAGTTCCCGGCACAGCAAGCGCAACAGGTCGGTGCCGGTGACTGAGGAGTGAGAGAGCACCAGAGGCTTGTAGCGTTTGTCGGGCAGGGATTTAAGAAAGTGTTGCACCAGGAGCGTTTTGCCCACGCCGTTGGGGCCGTGAACCAGGCCGCAGGCCCGCACCGCCACCAATTGTTCGAGCCGGTGGCGGGTTTCCTGGAAGGGGCCGGAGGCATAAGGTTTTTCCACCGCCGCGCCAAAGGGCAACTGGCTGGCACCCCAGAGGCTTTTGAGCGCGGTGTCCAGGTCAGGCGGATTTATCGGGGCGCTCATAATCTTGACCGGTATAGGTCTTGGCGTTGAGTTGTTTGTCGCAGCGGCGAGCCGAGCCGACATATTTATCCGCGCACCAGATTTCGACCCGGCTCCAGTCGAAGGGATTAAAGCGCACTTGGATGAGTTGGCCGCGCAGGTGCAGCGGCGCTTCCCAGAGTTGGCCCTCCAGGCTGAAGGTGGCATCCAGGCGCACCCGGCGCTGGGAACGCGACAGGAAGAGCGCCTCCCAGTCGGTCTGGGCATCGGCGGTGCGCAAGTGGAGGGCGCGTTGGGCAAAGCGCTCGGCCGGGGTTTGCCCCGCCAGCGCGCTGTGAGGCCGCTGGTGGTATTCGCTCTCGATCCAGCGCCAGAGCCGGGCATTGAGTTCGGCCAGGGTGTGGACCGGGTCGATGATTAAGCGGGCCTCGAAGTCCATTTGCAGGGTGCGAAACCATCTTTCCTGTTTTCCTTTTGACCAGGCCGCGTAAGGCTTGGCGTGGCAGAGGCGCACGCCCAGATTGGCGCAGACGATCTGCAGGTGGTAGCTGGTGAAGATCTTGCCCTGGTCGGTGTAGAGCTTGTCGGGGAAGCCGCGCCGGGCCAGGCCCTGACGGAAGCAATCCAAAAACCAGCACAGCTTTTCCGAGTCGTAGTACTGCGCGTGCGGGACCAGGCGCGAGCAGTCGTCCAGCAGTCCGAAGAGGCGGGTCTGGATGACTTTGCCGGAGGCCAGCTTGAGGGTGGGGCCGAACATCATATCAGTCATCCACAACTCGTTGGCCAGGGCGCACTCGAAGGCTTTCGTGGGGCCGCCTTGAACGGGAGTCAGGTGCTTGATGGATCGGGCGTCCAACTGATGGGCGGCCAGCAACCGATACACGGAAGGCAGGCTGAAAGTGCCTGCCTGGAGCATCCCTTGCTCAAGGAGTTGGCGCACCAGAACCTTGATTTTGAGTTGGGGATACTTTTGACGCCACTCCAAGAGCACCTGACAGGCCTCGGGGCTGAGCGCCTTGCGGGTACCCTTGTCTTTGCGCGGCTGGCGCTGCAGCGCGTCAAACCCCTGGTGGCGCCAAAGATAATACCAGCTCTCCAGAGTAGAGGCCGAATAGCTTTTGCCGCCCCAGGTCCGTTCGCTGGCCAGAGCCGTGGCCCGGGCCAGCGTGAAGTTTTGCGTTAAGGCCTCCTGGATCCAGCTCGCGGCAGCGTGCCGGGCCAGGGCCAGGTCATCGGATGGTGAGGATTGATTCATACGCGCAGGAGCCTCGATCCGGGTCCCCACAGCCGCGATAAGAAAGGTGTGTGGGGGTCAACCGGCAACCGGCTCCGGCGCGGGCGGTCCTTATGCAGCCTGAAGCTGCCGGCGTTGGTGGCAGCGGTAAGTCCCGAACAGACAGGTGTGAAATTGATGGATGAGCTGCCGCGTCGCTCCGGCCAACTCGCCGCAATGCCGGAGCAGTTGCCGCCAGAAGCCGTGGGCCGTGGGTTGAAGCGGTGCGGGACCAAACGCGTTGCCCACTTGACGCAGCAACAGCGGCAGATGCTTTTCAAACCGTCGCCAATAAACCTGGATCAGTTGGCTCCAGCGTTGAACCTCGGGGCGAGCGGCCTGCCCGCTGAAGCCCGCAGCGATGGTCGGGGTGTTGACCGGCCGATAGGGCTGAGCAAACGCGGGCAAGCAACTCACGCTGATCCGACAATGCCGACAGAGGAACCGCCGGATCCAAATCAGCAGAACCGCTGCGCCGGCAGTCGTAATATAACGGTGATAATAGGCCAGCGCTTCCAGCGCTCGCGCTCGCTCGCAGTTCGGACAGTTTTCCGGCGGTGGGACTTGCCGATGATACTCCTGCTCGGCATACTCTTCGGGGGTCAGTGAGGTCTGGAATATTCTTTGCATGAAGTTCCTTATAGCCAAGCTGACCCCCTTTGAAAATCCCTCCGCCCGCCGTCCGCTTCGCTCTTAATCGACAACACCCAAACCAGCCTTCCCTCCTCACAATACTACCGGAACTCTTGCCTACACCGTCAATCCCACCGCGAATTGATCAGCCTCTTACTCCAGAGATTAGCCCGCAGCGGAATA
>JBEKKG010000744.1:0-4200 GCA_050010835.1 Planctomycetota bacterium | reverse complement strand
CCAGCAGGTCCACGTCCGAATCCGCCGTGGCTGCGCCTCGTGCGTAAGAGCCGAAGAGGACAATGCGCTGCGGATGGAATTCCGCCACCACTCGCTTTGCGAAGGCGCGAATCTCACGCATAGGGATTCTGGCGCCAAGCTGCCCCATACCGAGAATGTAAACGACCCGGAGCGGCAATTCAAGGGCAAACGGGCTAGATGGGGAAAGTCAACATGAGGCGATGCCTCACCCAGAAACAATGAAAACGTTGTCTCCCGCGCGTGCTGTGGTATTGTGCCATTAGATGGGCCAGGAGCAAGGCCGTGAGTCAGTGGTGCCGATCGTAGAGCCCGCGGGACAGTCTGCCATTGGGGACGCGCACGGGGGCCATCCGGGACAGTCGTCATGCCGCACGGCGGCAAGCCGCCGCGTGCTTGCATTCCATAGCCTGCTCTACCTTCTCCCGGCTGCCTTCTTCAATGGGATGGCCGGCAACCTGTGCAGGGTCCTGTGGGCCGGGTCCACCATGATCCCCACGGATTCGAGTGCGGTGACACCCAGAATAGGCTCGGAACGCAGCTCTACGAAGATCACCCTGCCGGCGGTCGTTTCGCCCATGAACTGTATCTTAGCCAGTCCGAACCAGTACTCCCTGGCCGTGCCATCCGCCAGTTCATACGACGTCCGGCCTTCTTTGCGCACGCCCATCTTCTCGAGTTTGTCTGCCGGCGCCATTGAATCGGTTGCTCCAGTATCCACGAGGAAGAGGGCCTCGTAGGATTTCTTTGGCGATGCAATATTCGTCAGTTTTGTCGTTACCCTTGTCAACCCCATTGCGCTTCTCCCTAAGCTGTTGCTCTTGACTTCTCCCTTCTCACTTCTGTTTTTCGTCTTCCTCCACGTCCTCCGACAGCGCCCGATAGTACCTGTCCACCAGCGCGCGGTATTCCTTGGGCGCGTCCTCGTCTTCGTCGGGCTTGACCTCGCGGGCGCGCAGCAGGCGCTCGATGCGGTTCAGCAGTCCGCCGGCGACCTCGTCAAGCTGCTGGCTGACGCGCCTGAAGTTCGGGCCGCCCGCGTTAAGGGGGCCGGGGCTGGGCCGGCCTTCGGGGGTGGTCTTCTGCTTCTGTGCTTCTGCGCGGGCGTTGTCGAGTTCGGCGCGGGCCTGGCGCATCTTGACCAACTCGGGCGCGTTGGGTTCGAGACGCTGCAGCTTCGGCTCCAGCCGCTGGAGGTCCTTGGCTAACTGGGCGGCGGTTTCGGTCTGCTGTTCCTTGTTCTGGTCAGGCTTCTGCGCCGCCTCTTTCGCTTCCTTGTCCCCGCCAGGCTTCTGCCCTGCCTCTTTCATATCCTTATTCTCGCTGGGCCTTTGGGCTGCTTCTTTCGCCTCCTTGTTTTCGCCGGGCTTTGGCGCTGTTTCTTTCCCTTCCTTGTTCTCGCCGGGCTTCTGGGCTGCGTCTTTGTTTTCGCTCTTCGCCAGGTCCTGGGCTTTCGCAGCCGCCTCGCGCGCGGCAGTCTCCATAGCTTTGAGGCGGTCGAGTTGCGAATTCATGGCTTCAGCGACGAAGGCGTCCAGGTTCTTGTCAACCTTGCCCAGGACTTGCGCCAATTCTTCGCCCTTCTTCGCGGCCTCCTGGGGCGTGACTTTGGGGACGGTTTTGTCGGCCGCTTTCTCCGGGAGGCCGAGTTGCTCCACGCCCTTGGCCAGGTCTTCCATAGCCTTGGGGAGTTCGGCCTTTTGCGTGGTTTCGCGCGCCTCGTGAGCGGCTTCGGCGGCGGCGGGGTTGGCGTCCTTGGCCATCTCCTGCAGGCCGTCGAGCACGTGGTCCAGCCGCGTGGCGTCGCGGGAGGCCTGAAACTCCTTGGCCACGGACTCGTCGCGCTTGGCGGAGCTGGCCGGGTCAAGTTTCTGCTGGGCGTCCGGCGGGGCGATTTCTTTCGCCGCCTCGGTGGCCCGCTCTTGATTCTCGCGGGCGGCGCGCGCAATGCTCTTGGCTTCGCGGGCCTTCTCTTCGAGCGTCTTGCCCGCGGCCCGCTCCATTTCGTTGAGCGCCTGATTGAGCGCCTTTTCGCTCTGTTCAGCCGGGGCCTTGGCAGCCGCGGTGTCCTGGGCGCTCAGGTTCTGCGCGGCCTTTTCAGCCTGCTTGGCCGCGTCGTTGAGTTTTTCCTTGGCGGCGGCATGGCGGCCCTGCTGGCGCAGGACTTCGAGCTTGTCGGCGTTGTCGGCGAGCTCCTTGGCCCCGGCGGAGACGTGCTCCTCGCGCTGCGCAAGCTGGGACGGCGCACTCTTGGAGGCCAGGTCTCTGTTGACGTCGCTCTGCTCTTTGGCTAGGCCCTGGAGTTTCTTCATCGCGGCAGCCAGGGCCTTCATATCTCCCGCCGTGGTCTTCTGCGTGGCTTCGCGGAGCGTGGTGGCGAGTTGCTCCAACGCCTTGGCTGCCGTGGCCGACTCGCGCTGCGCTTCGGGGGCCTTGGCGGACTGCATGGCCTCTTGGGCTTTCTGCGCGGCCTGCCCGGCGGGGCTTTTTTCGCCGGCCTGCTGGCGGGCCTGTTCCAGACTGGGCGTCCCGGCCAAGTCCTTTTCAGCGGCAGTCTGCGCGGCCTTGTCCAGGCGTTGCGCGAGTTCCTTTAAGTCCTCCTTGATGCCGCGCTGTTCCGTGGCCATGCCTTTGAGCTTCTGCTCGGAGCCCGGCCCCTTCTGGGGCTGTCCTTGTGCCTGTGGCTGGCCTGTTTGATCCTGCTGTTGCGGCTGGCCTTGGGGCGCCGGCTGTGACTGTTGCGATTGCTGGTCCTGACCCTGTTGTTGTTCCTTGGCGGCCTGCTGGGCCTGCTGAGCCAGGTCTTGTTCGCGCTGGGCCAGTTCCTGGGCGTCCTTCTGAAGATTGGCGATCTCCCTGCGGATTTGCTTTTCGAGCGCATTGCGGAGCTCGTGGTGCGCGTCGCGGGTCTTATTGTAGGCTTCGTGCGTTTTCTCCTTGGCTTCGCGCGTGTTCTGCTCGGCCCGCTGTTTGGCTTCCTCAGCGGCCTTCTGCAGGTTCTGCTCGGCCTGGGCCATCTTCTCGGCGGCAGACTGCATATCGGCATTGCGGGCAGCGAGTTCATCCAGCTTGCGCGCGCGTTCCTCGGCCTCGCGGGCCAAGCGCTCCAGTTCCTGCTGTTTCTCGCGTTCCAGCCGGCGCTGCTGTTCCTGCTCCTGCTTCTGTTCATCCGTCTGGCGCTGGTCCGGCGGCGGGGGCGGGTTCTTCTTCTTGCGTTCCTGAAGTTCTTCCAGTTCGCGCTCCAGTTGCTTCTCGCGCTCCATCATCTTCGGCAGTTGGGTCATTTCCTGCTGGGCTTGTTCCTGGTCCTGCTGCTGCTGGTCCTGTTCCCGCTGCTTGCGCTTCTTGGACTGTTTGTCCATGGCCATCTTGAAGCGCGGGTCGCCTTCCTTGTCGGAGAGGAGCAGGCGGCGGGTCTCGCTCAAGTGGCGGAGCGCTTCGGTTTCGGGGCGGACGGCCTTGGGCGCTTCCGGGATCTGGAGCGAAGCCGTGGCAATTTCCATTTTCTTGGTGGCCTGTTCCATGTGTTTCAGCTCAGTCTCGCCCAAGCCCGGCTTCTGAGGCTTGGGGCCGCCCTGGCCGTCCACGGGCTTTTCTTCGCCTTGCAGCGGGCTGTTCGCCAACTCCGTTTTGACCTTGTCAATGAGGTCCTGGACCTGGGCGCGCAGTTTCTCCTGGGCTTCCGCGGTTTTCCGCGACGCGGCTTTCTCGCTGTCAGTGACAGGCTGGGGCGCGGCGGTTTCGCGCTGGCGGGCCTGGCCGAAGGTGTCCTTGAGCAGTTTCTTCTGGGCCTCAATGAGCTTGTCGAGCTGCTTGACCGCCTCCGGCGTGCCTGGCATCTTCTTCGGGCTTTGGGGATTGTCATACTCCTGCTCGTCGTAGATGGTCAGGAAGTGAATGTCGCTCTTGGCCATCTTCGGCCCGCTGATGGTGTCGCCATCGAGCGCGTAGGCATAGTACGCGATGACCTCGCCGCCTTTCAGGCCGAGATTGGAAAGCTCCCAGACCAACTTGCCTTCGGTGCGCGGGGAGTGCGGGTCCAGGCGGCGCACCAGCACCGGAGATCCGTCCTGCCCGGGCAGCCACTTGACCCGGTCACCCACCTGGACGGCGCTCTCCCCCACCAGGCGCAGGGAGCCGCCCGGGGCCTCCTCCGCCAGGAGGTGCGCCGGGGCCAGGCGC
>JBEKKG010000743.1:0-4200 GCA_050010835.1 Planctomycetota bacterium | reverse complement strand
CAGTGCAACCTGCGCTTCGATGACACGAACCCTTCCAAGGAAGAGCAGGAGTACGTGGACTCCATCGTGGCGGACGTGCGCTGGCTGGGCGGCGATTGGCAGGACCGCATGTTCTTCGCCTCGGCCTACTTCGAGCAGATATATGAAGGCGCGGTCAAACTCATCGAAAAGGGCAAGGCTTACGTGGACGACCTGAGCGCCGCCCAGATTCGGGAATACCGCGGCACCGGCGAGGATATTCAACAGGGCGATAAGATCGTTCCGCTGGCCGGGCGCGAGAGCCCGTACCGCAACCGCACCATCCAGGAGAACCTGGACCTCTTCCGGCAAATGCGCGCAGGCGCTTTCCCGGACGGCTCCAAAACGCTCCGCGCCAAGATAGACATGGCCTCGCCCAACATCTACCTCCGCGACCCGGTGATGTACCGCATCATGCGCGCCACGCACCACCGCACGGGCGACAAGTGGCTCATCTACCCCACCTACGACTGGACCCACGGGCTGTGCGATTCTCTCGAAGGCATCACGCATTCCATCTGCACGCTCGAGTTTGAAATCCACCGCCCGCTGTATGACTGGTTCCTGATTGCACTGGAAGCCTACCGGCCGCAACAGATCGAGTTCGCGCGGCTCAACCTGACGTACACCGTGCTGAGCAAGCGGTATCTGCTGGAGCTGGTCACGGAAGGCCGCGTGCGCGGTTGGGACGACCCGCGCATGCCCACTATCTCCGGGCTGCGGCGGCGCGGCTACACGCCGGAGGCCATCCGCAACTTCTGTAAACTCGTGGGTGTCTCCAAGACCGAGAGCACCGTGGACGTGCAACTGTTGGAGCACTGTGTGCGCGAGGACCTCAACAAGCGCTGCCCGCGCGCCCTGGGCGTCCTGCGCCCCTTAAAGGTGGTGCTCGAAAACTTCCCCGACGGCCAGACCGAGGAATTTGAGGCGATGAACAACCCGGAAGACCCTGGCTCCGGGACGCGCAAAGTGCCTTTCTCCAAGGAACTCTACATCGAGCAGGACGACTTCATGGAGGACCCGCCCAAGGACTTTTTCCGCCTGGCGCCGGGCCGGGAAGTCCGTCTGCGTTCCGCCTACTTCATCAAGTGCCGCGAAGCCCTCAAAGACCCCGCGACCGGCCGGCCCTGCGAACTGCGCTGCACCTACGATCCCGCCACGCGCGGCGGCGATGCGCCGGACAAACGCAAGGTCAAGGCCACGCTGCACTGGGTCTCCGCGTTACATGCTGTCCCGGCCGAAGTCCGGCTGTACGATTATCTTTTCGCCAAGCCGAATCCTTACGACGCCCCCGCGGGCAGCACTTATAAGGACAACCTCAGCCCCAAGTCGCTGGAAGTGCTTACCGGCTGCCGCTTGGAGCCGAGCCTGAAGGCTGCCGCGCCGGGGAGCCGTTATCAGTTCGAGCGGCTGGGGTATTTCTGTGTGGATAAGGACTCATCGAAGGAGGGCGGGCTGGTATTCAACCGGACGGTAACGCTGAGGGACGCTTGGGCCAAGGCGCAGAAGAACGTGCCGAAAGCATAGGACGTTGGCACAAAATGGGCACAGGTGCGTGCAACCGGCTCAAACAGTGGCTGCGGCCGCCGGGCGGCGACGTGACTTGGCTCTCTATCTTTTGCTGCGCAATCAGTTTGATCGCACTTTGGGGAGGTATTGGAACCAAGAACCCCGCGGCCATACTCGGCGGGCTGGTGCTTCTCGTGCTTTCATTGGGCTGGTGGTTTCGGCAGGCCTGGGCACGCTGGACAGGTCTCGTCATGTGCATCGGTGCCTTTGTTGCCCGCTGTACCCTTCTCGCAACAGGCAGCAGGTCGGTGCGTTGGACGTCGATAGTTATTAGCGCCCTGGCTGCATGGATATTGTGGAAATGGGAAGTGCGGAAGGACGATGAGGCCCACGAGGGAGGTGGCCGTAACAAGACCGGTGAGGGTCCTGATTCCAAGCCCTTTATTTCACTCGTCCTGCTCATTAAGGAGCCGCGGCAAGTTGACGATGTGACCTTGGCGCGTCTCGCCAGCAAGGCCTGGGGGGCCACGCTGAAATCTGGACAGGATGGCGACAACAGCGCAACCGATTTCGTCGTCGGGAAATCGCCAATTTTCATGTGCCGATTCCAGGACATGTTCTTCACGATCCACAACCATGCCGCGCCTTACTTCCCGCCAGAGGTGGCAGAAGAGACGCGAGAGTTGCGGCTAAAGAAGGCTTTGTCCGAGCATCGTGCGTGGCTGTCGGTGGATCTCGTGAGCTCGGCCAGCGGGAAGTTTGATGAGAGCATGAGCAATACCGCCTACCCGCTGATCGGAAAGCTTGTAGCCGAGCTCGCCGACAGTGACTGCCTGGCAATCTATTGCCCAGAAACTAGGCAAATGAACATCTACGATCCGGAGATCGGAGCGCAGTTGCGCGGCCGCGATCCGCTAAGTGGAGCATTCAAGCAAGCCAACGTGCCCGTGTGGAGGGTGGGTTCTGACGATCCACGTCTGATCGCCGCAGTGGCAGAAGCACGGCGGCGCTGGCCGGAGTTTCAGCGGGCCTTCGAACAACGTGCACCAGGACAGATGTTCTCAGTCAAGGCCCGTGTCGCGGACGGTAAAAACGCTGAGTATATGTGGATGAAGGTCTCGGCAATAGAGCATGATGATATCTACGGCACGCTCGACAACGACCCCGTGAATGTCACGGGTGTAAAACTGGGTGACAGGTTCCACGTCAAGGTGACAGAACTGTCCGATTGGATGTACCTGGAGGGCAAGGATTTGAGAGGAGGGTTCACGGTGAAAGTGCTTAGGGACGCGGCACAGAAGGGGTAGGTGCGTGGCAGGTATCGCCTGCGAACACTCCCGCTTGCAAACTCATCCCCGTGGCCGTAGGATGGTGGTATGGGAAGCTTTTGTATTGACTGCCTTGTTGCGAACCACGTTCACGAGCGCCGCGCCCGGAAGATCTCCAGTCTCCTCGTTGGCACAGGCAGCGAATACACGTGGATTTCGGGGCGGTCTCTGGAGCAAATCGGCATCAAGCGGGAAAAGAAAAACCTGCAATTCTCAATGGCCAATGGACAGACGATTACGCGCAGCAGCGGATACGCTGTTATCAAGGCCGGCGAGTTCTTCACGATTGACGAAGTTGTCTTCGCTGAACCGGGCGACCTGCAATTGCTCGGTGCAAGGACTTTGGAGGGCATGAACGCGGTGCCCGACCCCCGCCGCAAGAAACTGGTCGCCGGTGGACCCATCCTCGCCGCCTGATGCTAACCCGCACCTTCCTCCACCTCAGCGGCATCGGCCCGAAACGCGAGCGGGCAATCTGGGCTGACGGCATCCTCTCCTGGGACGACATGCTCAAGGACCGCGACCTCTTCGATGACGGCCCGCCGCCGCTGGTGGAAAAAGAACTGGCGGTCTCGCGGCAGAAACTCGCGGAAGGGGACGCGCGCTGGTTCGAGAAGCGGCTCGGTCACGCCGACGCCTGGCGCCTGGCCCCGGATTTCGACGACGGGCGCATCGCTTACCTGGACATCGAAACCGACGGCGCGGCGGCCACCCATCTGCCCGAGGGGGAAGACGCGCCGGGCGGCACCACCGTGTGCAGCGTGTGGGACGGCCTCCGCGCGCGCGTCTTCCTGCGCAACCGCGACCTGCACGAGTTGCCCCAGTACCTGAACGGCTATCGCGTGCTCTGCACCTTCAACGGCAGGATTTTCGACATCCCCTACCTCGAAGCGCGCTTTGGCGCCGGCTTTTTCCGCGGCGCGCATCTCGATCTGCGGCCCATCACGCGCGCCGTGGGGCTGACCGGCGGCCTGAAGAAGATCGAGAAGCAGGTGGGCATCGAGCGCCCCGAGGCCATCCGGCGCTACACGGGTTACGACGCGGTGAAGCTGTGGAGCGCCTACCGGCGCGGCCGGACCGACGCCCTGGATCCGCTGGCGCGTTACAACCTGGCCGACGCCGTCAACTTGCAGGCCCTGCTGCGTGTGGCGTATAACTGGGCCGTCGCGCACGACGAACTGCCCTTTCGCCGCTTCGACATGCTGCAAGCCGAGGACACCAGGGAAGCCACGGAGAAGGCCGTAAAACAAGTCATGCGGGCAGGGGCAACGGGGTGACCGAAGCAGGCCTGAGGCTGAACTTTTCACCACAGAGACACAGAGACACAGAGAAAGGATTTTGGATT
>JBEKKG010000742.1:0-4203 GCA_050010835.1 Planctomycetota bacterium | reverse complement strand
TGGCGCTCCTGTTGCTGGCCCTTACGGTCGCGCTGACAGCGCCGCGCTGGGCGCGCGAGCAGCATTTCCCCATGGTGCTTTCGCTGGGCTTGGTGGCCTGCGCCATGACTCTGATTTCCCCGCTCACGCGCAAGGCACACCTGGTGGTGCTGCTGATTCCGGTGGCGGCCTTGATCGCCCTGTTGCAGCAAGACCGGCTCAGCGGCGCCGCGCGGCGCTGGGCCTGGGCCGGCCTGCTGGTGCTGGGCCTGCAAGGAGTGATTTTTTCCGGCGGCATAATCGGCCAGCGTGCCAGCGACTTGGTGCAGGCCGCGGGCGCAACTACTTCCTCAGTGCTGTTGCTCTACGTGGCGACGGCGGTGGCGCTGTGGAATCTGAAGCCGCCAGCCACGTCCGTTGGTCAACGTTGAAATGGCGCTGGGGAGTTCCTGGGGAGTGCTGCGTTTGTCAAGCCGATCAAATAATGGAAGAAATCCGCAAAACGCTGTTGACACCGCGCGCTTTGACTGTAAAGTCCCTTTTCCTTTTGGGGCGGGAAGCCCCAACCTCAAGGGCTCGAAAGCGGGCAGAAACCCGTAAGTTCAAAGCCCGGGGCGGCTGAAGACCAAGGGTCGAAGTCAAGGGGCATCTCAGGAAAGGCGCAAAGTCCCGATGTTTTGGGATCGCCTTAACCTGAGGGACCTATGACTTCGTTTTTTCTTTTTTTGTTTCACTGCGGGGCCGTTCCCCGCGCTGGGATGGCCGGAATGAACATCCAGGTCTTTAACGAGGAAGGCAAAGAAGTCGCCACGCTCGCCTTTGACGAGAAGATTCTGGGCGAGAAAGTGCGCAAGAAGCTCCTGCACCAGGCGGTCGTCAGGTACGAAGCCAACCGGCGCCTCGGCACCCACAGGACCAAGTCCAAGGCCGAGCGGCACGGGTCCGGCGTGAAGCCCTGGAAGCAAAAGCACACCGGGCGCGCGCGCGCCGGCATGAAGCGCTCCCCCTTGTGGCGCGGCGGCGGCAACGTCTTCGCCGTCAGGCCCCGCGATTACCATCAGGACATGCCCGTGCGGATGCGCCGTGAAGCACTCAAATCCGCGCTCCTCGCCAAACTGCTCGACAACCAGATCAAAGTCATTGACGCCCTCAATTACGATAAACCCAAGACCAAGCGGTTCGCAGCCGCGCTGAAGAACCTGGGCCTCGCGGGCGCGTCCTGTTTGGTGTCCGTGCGCCAGCCCGCCGTAGCCCTGGTCAAGTCCGTGAGAAACATTGAAAACGTCCGTATCATACCTGCCCGCAATCTGAACGCCTACGAACTCCTCAAGCACAAGAACATCCTGGTGACCCGCGATCTGCTGGAAAACATTGGCGAGGTGGTCAAGGCATGAGCCACAAGCGTGCAGGCGATCTGCTGACTGATGCATACGCGGTCCTTCGGCGGCCCATCCTCACCGAGAAGAGCCACGATATGATCTCTGATGGCGCGGAGAAGGGCACCAGCCGCTATACCTTCGAGGTGCATGTCAAGGCCGACAAAGCGCAGATCAAGCGGGCCGTGGAAACCGCGTTCGGCGTCAAGGTTGCGGCGGTCAACACCGTGATCGTTAAACCGCGGCTCAAGGCTTTCCGCGGCGGCATGCGCAAGCTCGGCTTCACCAGGCAGCGCAAGAAGGCCATCGTGAGGTTGGCGAAGAACTCGAAGCAGATTGAGTTGATGTAAGTCCGGGGCTGGAAAGGCAGCCGGTGGGTGAGCAGGAAGGCCGCTTGAAGGCGGAAGCAACTGGGGGTGAGCAGGCCGTGCAGCCCGCCGCGCCCCAGACGCCAGCCGCGCATAAGGAGCCACAGGAGGAAAGCGAAGACCAGGAACAGTCCGCTTTGAAGGAATGGGTGGGATTATTGGTCAGGGCCGGAATTTGGGCGCTGCTGATATATCTCTTCATCTTTCAAGTCTCTATCGTTGAAGGGGATTCGATGAGGCCGGCCTTCAGCGAAGGGGACAAGCTGGTGATAGATAAGCTGACGTACAGGTTCTCGCCAGCCGGACGGTTCGATGTGATTGTCTTCGAGGCCGTGGACGCAAACAGGGCGCCGCCGTACCGCGCGCGGGACTACATCAAGCGCGTAATCGGGCTGCCCGGAGACACGGTTTCGATCCACGACGGCGAAGTGTGGGTCAACGGCACGCGGCTCGACGACAAGTGCGGGCCCACTTTCGTGAACGGCTCCCGGGACAAGCATGAATTGCTGGTGCCCCCGGGGCACTACTTCGTGCTGGGCGACAACCGCGGGGCGAGCAAAGACAGCCGGGTGCAGGCCAGGCAGAGCTTGGGGTACGTGGACGAACGGCAGATCAAAGGCCTGGTGCGGCTGCGCTTTTGGCCGTGGCGAAAGTGGAAGTGGTTCAGCAGAGGACCGTAGGGGAACGAAGATGTCGTTGCGATTCTACAGGCCATTGACACCCGGACAGCGCGGCGCATCGGTGATTGATTTCCGCAAGGAACTCACGAAAGGCTACCCCGAGAAGTCGTTGCTCGAACGCCTCCACAACACAGGCGGGCGCAACGCGCATGGGCACATCACCAACCGCGCGATGGAGAGCTGCCGGCCAAAACTGTACCGCAAGATTGATTATCACCGTGACGACAAGGACAACATCCCGGCCAAGGTTGCGGCCATCGAATACGACCCGATCCGTTCGGCTTTTATCGCTCTGCTCCATTACCAGGACGGCGAGAAGCGGTACATCATCGCGCCTCATGGTTTGAAAGCCGGGCAGAGCGTGGTGGCCGGCGAGCGCGTCGAACCGGATGTCGGGAACGCCATGCAGCTCAAGCACATGCCGCTGGCCACGCAGATTCATTGCATCGAGCTGCAACCCGGCGCGGGCGCCAAAATGGTGCGCGCGGCCGGCGGCGAAGCGCGCCTGGTGGCGCGCGAGGGCGGCCAGGCCATCATTGTGCTGCCTTCCGGCGAGATGCGCCATGTCCCTGAGAACTGCCGGGCAACCGTCGGCCAGGTTGGCAACCTTGACCACCAGAACGTTTCCGTGGGCAAGGCGGGGCGCAATAGGCAGATGTTTGGCCGGCGGCCCACGGCCCGCGGGTCCTGCAAGAACCCCGTGGACCACCCCATGGGCGGCGGCTCGGGGCGCAGCAAGGGGCACATCCCGCAGTCGCCTACCGGAGTCCTGGCCAAGGGCGGCAAGACCCGCAAGCCCAAGGCGCGCACGAACAGGCAGATCATCCGCCGCCGCAAGGGCGCCGCGGTGCAGGTGGTGTAAAGAAGGGGCAAGGGGTTAGGGGCGAGGGGCGAGGGGCGAGGGGCGAGAGCAATGTCGCGTTCGATGAAAAAAGGCCCGTATGTGGACGAGGGACTGCTGGAGAAGATCACCAAGCAGAAGTCCCTCGGCGCACGCGAGCCGATCAAGACTTGGGCTCGTGCCTGCACTATCACCCCGGATTTTGTCGGCCACACGTTCCTGGTCCACAACGGCAAGCTGCACCTGCGCGTGTACGTCTCGGAAGAAATGGTCGGGCATAAGCTGGGAGAGTTCGCCGCCACGCGCGTTTTCCGCGCCCATTCAGGCGCCGGTTCGGCCCAGAAGGCCGCGGCGGCTGCGGCGGCCGCGGGCGCGGCGGCTGCCGCTCCAGGGGCAACCCCGGCAGCGGGAGACAAGAGTGCCGGGGGAGCGGCGGCAGCGCCAAAGGCGTAGCGAGAAACATGGCGAAAATAAAACGTGGCAAAGTGACCAGCGCGGGGCGGATCGCGCGCAAGCATGGCAGCGCGGATAGTCCGCCGACCACCAAGCTGGTGTATCCGCAGGGCTACTACGGCGCAACGCTGCGCAACATCCGCGTTGCGCCCCAGAAAGTGCGGCTGGTGGTGGACCAGATCCGCGGGCAGAAGGTGGAGCGCGCCCGTGAGATCCTGCGTTATTCCCGGAAACGCGCTGCGTACTACCTGGACCGCTTGGTGCTCAGCGCCCTGGGAAATGCCGACACCAAGAGCGAAGGCGAGGTCAGCGCCGAGGACCTGGTGGTGGCCGACTGCTATGCCGATGAGGGCTCGCGCTTGAAACGGATCCTGGCGGGCCCGCATGGGCGCATCGTCCAGCGTGATCTTGTCGGCGTTGTAGAAGGTGCTGAACTCGCCCGCGAGCTCGTAGAGATAGGTGCAGAGGAAGTGCGGGCGGAGCTGCTGCACGGCGAGATCGAGCGC
>JBEKKG010000741.1:0-10420 GCA_050010835.1 Planctomycetota bacterium | reverse complement strand
TGAGGAGTAGAGCAATGCACAGGAAGCAACGGGCATGGGCGTGGATCATTGGCGCAGCGTGGCTGCTGGCAAGCCTGCCGGTTCACGGCGCCGCGAGCCTGCCCCACATCTTTGGCGACAACATGGTCCTGCAGAGCGACAAGCCTGTTCCCGTCTGGGGCTGGGCCGGCAAGGGCGAGGCCGTGAAGGTCAAGTTTGGCGGCCAGGAGAAAAGTGCGGCCGCCGATAACGACGGCAAGTGGATGGTGCGCCTCGACGCCATGCCGGCCAACAAGACTGCGCAGGAACTGACGGTCACCGCCGAAAACACGCTCACCTTCAAGAACGTGCTCGTCGGCGAAGTGTGGATCTGTTCCGGCCAGTCGAATATGGAATTCGGCGTCGGCGGCAGCGTCAATGGCCAGGCGGAAGTGAAGGCCGCGGACATCCCGCTCATCCGCCACATCAAGATTCCGTACGTCCACTATTCGTACCCGCAGAACGACTGCAACGCCGCCTGGCAGGTGGCAGCGCCGGCCACGATCGGCGGCTGCACAGCGGCGGGGTTCTTCTTCGCGCGGGAACTGGTCAAGGAACTCGACGTGCCGGTCGGGCTGATTGACAGCAACTGGGGCGGGACGCTGATCGAGCCGTGGACGTGCCGCGAAGGCTTCGCGTCGGTGCCGGAACTGAAGGACATCAGCAAGCGGATTGATGCCGCGTACCCCGACAGCGAAGCCGGCCAGAAGCAGTTCCAGGAATACCTGGCGAAGGTAAAGGACTGGCTGCCTCAAGCGGAGAAAGCCGTCGCCGCGAAACAGTGTCCGCCGCCGATTCCCGCCGAACCGTCCGGCGTGGCCGGCGACCAGCAGCAGCCGACGCGCCTCTTCAACGGCAAGATCGCGCCGCTGGTGCCGTACGCCATCCGCGGGGCGCTGTGGTACCAGGGCGAATCGAACGGCGGCGAGGGCGAGTCCTACGTTCACAAGACTAAAGCGCTGGTCGGCGGCTGGCGGCAAGTGTGGAAGCAGGGCGACTTCTCGTTCTATTGGGTGCAGCTCGCCAACTTCCAGCATTCCGATCCGAACAAGCCCGAGATGGGCGACGGCTGGGCGCGGCTCCGCGAAGCGGAGCTCAAAGCGCTGGCGATCCCCAATACCGGCATGGCTGTCATCATTGACATTGGCGGGCCTAAAGACTCCAACAACATTGGAGACATTCATCCGAAGAACAAACAGGACGTGGGCAAACGGCTGGCGGCCTGGGCCCTGGCGAAAGACTACGGCAAGAAGATCGAGTACAGCGGGCCGCTCTACCAGAAGTGCGCCGTGGAAGGCAACAAGATGCGCATCCTTTTCGACCACGCCGAGGGCGGGCTGCTGGTTGGCGAGAAGTCGGGGCTGGAGCCGGTGCAGCCGGCCGCGGACGCGAAGCTGAACTGGATTTCAATCGCCGGGGAAGACAAGAAGTTCTACTGGGCGGACGCGGTGATTGACGGCAAGACGCTGCTGGTCTCCAGCGAGAAGGTGCCGAACCCGGTGGCGGTGCGCTACGCCTTTACGATGAACCCACAAGGCGCGCACCTGTACAACAAGGAGGGCTTCCCGGCGTCGCCGTTCCGTACGGATAATTGGTGAGACAGAAGTCCATTGCCACTTTCCCTGCCGCTCGGTCCGGCCACCGCTGCCGGCGGCCCGTCTGTGCCACACAGTGTTGCGCGCTGCCAAGGAGACCCCCATGCGAAGCCGTCATTTGGCCGCCGTGGCGTTTCTGCTCACGGTGAATGCCTCGGCTGCCGATGCGCCGGGCACGCCCGCGCTGCCGTTCATCCGCGAGATGAAGGTTGGGTATCTGCTCAACTACTCGTTCCTCTCCCCGCGCCCCTACTGCTGGACCGGCAACGACTGCCTGCTTTCCGGCTGGGAAGTTGACCGCAGCGGCGGCAGCTTCACCTTCAGCCCCAACTGCCGGTATCCGGCGGGCTTCGCCTTCCACAGCGACTGGTTCAAGCTGCTCGATAACAGCGCCACCGCGGCCGTCACCATCAAACACCAGCTCGCGCGCCAGAGCGCAGGCCAGATCACGCTCGAACTGCGCTTCAAGATGCCCGCCAAGATGGACGGCGTATGCTGGCAATTGCGCGATCTTCAGGAGCCGGCCGTCAGCCTGCTCACGGACGGCGGGAACCTCTGCTTCGAGAATGCCGCAGGCCAGCCGCAGGTCCTGCAACCGTACGAAGCCGATCACGATTACGGCGTGAAAGTCGTCGCGGACATCAGCGCGAGGATTGCGGACATCTACATTGATGGCGCTCTGAAAGCCCGGGCCGCGCCGTTCTGCCGCGCGGTCAAGACAATTGATTACGTGCTGGTGAAAACCGGCGACGCCGCGACGGGCGAACTCTTCCTCGGCCCCGTCAACGTTTACAAGGGCTACGCAGTCAACGAGACCTTCGTCACCTGCGCTCCCGGCAAAGTCCCCGCTGACTGGAAAATCGAACAAGGCGCCGTCGCGGTCGAGACCTTCGAATGCTGTACCAAGCCCGACATCTTCAGCCTGAAGCTGGCTCGCCGTGCTCTGGAAGCCGGCATGGCCAGCAAAACCTTTCCGGCCCTGAAGGGCAAGACGGTCTTCGAGTGCCGTTTTCTCGTGCCGGTGAAATGCAATGGCACGGTAATCGCACTGAACAACGGGCTGACCCTTCTCGTTACCGATAAAGAAATCATTGCGCGCACCACCGAAACGCTGCAACTCGTGTCCGATTACCGCGCCAATCTCTGGTACACGCTCAAGCTGGCCATTGATACCAGCGGCGGAGTTGACATTTGGATCAACGGCAAGCCGGTCGCGCAGAAGGCATTTCTTGAAGAGAGGCTCCAGCCCTTCGACACTATCCGCTTCAGTTCGGTTTCCACGCTCTGGATTGACGACGTGCGCGTCTACCCCTGGCAGGACTACCCGGTTGACTACGTGCCAGAGCCCCAACCGTGTCCCGCGAAGGCACCGTACCTGCTGGGTGTGCAGAGCTGCAATCTGTGGCAGGAAGGTTCCTCTTACGCCGGCTGGGATTACGTCTATCCTTTCCGCGCGCAACGCAAGCCATACCTCGGTTGGTACGACGAAGGCAACCCGGAAGAGACCGACTGGGAAATCAAGTGGCAGGTCGAACACGGCATCGGCTTCGAGATGCACTGCTGGTATCGCCCCAACAATGCGATCAACCATCCCATCAAGGAGGGTGTGCTCGACCAGGGCATCGTCAAAGGCCTCTTCAATGCACGCTACAGCGGCCTGGCAAAGTTCGCGATCATGTGCACCGACGAAGGCGCGTGCGAGACGAACCTGCAGGACTGGCGCGAGAACATTATTCCGTATTGGATCGAATACTTTTTCAAGGACCCGCGCTACTTCAAGCTCGAGGGCAAGCCGGTGCTCTCGATCTACCATCTTGGCCATTTCCAGCGCATGCTCGGCGGCGCGGAAGGCTGCCGCAAGGCCATCGCAGTATTGCGCGAGGAGGTGGCCCAGGCCGGCCTGCCCGGCATTATCGTGCTGATGGAAAACCGCAGTTCCGACCGGAACGTGTTCAAGACCATGAAGTCCATCGGTGTGGATGCCTGCTTTTGGCGCACTGCCGAGCATTTCGATGGGCTGGAACCGCGAGGCCTGGGGCGTGCGCGATGGCGGTTTCACGCCCGTAGATCAGTATAAGCAACTCGCACAGTGGGCCAAAGACGAGTTAATGCCCAGCCTCCCGGCCGATGCGCTCGGCCGCCGCGTGCTGATGCTGGCCAACTGGAATGAGTTCGGCGAAGGGCATTTCCTGATGCCCTCCACGCTGGCGGGTTTCGGGTATCTCGACGCGTTGCGCGACGTCTTTACTGCAGGCGGCCCGCACGAAGACGCCAAACCCACCGACGAGCAGAAGGGGCGCTTTGGCGTGCTCTACCCGCGGTAATTTGGGACAGCGCCCATTTAACCGCGGTTTCTCATTCATCCCCGCCCGCTGGATCCCAGAATGTCCTCGTCACGGACTTCTCCTTAGGATTATAAACGTATGTAACGGAAGCGGGCACCAGGCCACCGTGAGAATCACAGTAGGTTATGTAATAGACCGATACTTCGACCTTAGCTACGAGCTTCTCCTTGCCAGCCTCAACGTTGTTACGTGCGTGGATACACCTAAGCTTGAGGTTGGCAACACCCACATCCGGGTATGGCGGTTGGGATTTCTTAATGTCCTGTTCGCAGAGCTGCAAAACAGCCGCGGGGACAACTTCCTTCGGATCCCGCTTGGGCTCCCCGGGGGGGCGTGCTTCAAGTCCAAGAATAGGACCTTCAGTTCGCCTGCGCTGAATTCCTCTACGCCCCCGCTTACCGGGATGCTTTGTTCGTCTTTGCTCTTCTCATTGCCTTCGCTCTTTGCTTCACCGCCCGAGGCCACAGCAGCAAGTGCCAGATTTGCGAATGCAACGATCGCGACCAGCAACCACAGCATTCTTGACCTCATTTCGAGACAAATAAAAAGGTCTGTAGTCATGTCCTTTTCCTCCCTCATTCCCCGGTAAACGGGGGCAGCGCCCATTTAATCGTCCCCATTTACACATTACTTTTCTCCAATACAATAGAGGAATTGCTCGCCGCGGATGTAGATGCGGCTGCCGTCAAAAATCGGGGATGCCTCCGTCTGCTCCTGATGCGGGCCCGACCAATAGTTCTTGGCCCCGCTGCAGTTCGGGATCTGTTCCGGGACGGTCGCCGCGATGCTGTTCTTGGCGATCTCTTTATACGCACGCCCGGGCTCCATGACAACTGTGCAGTTTCCGGAGTCCAGCATGTAAATGTACTTCCCGGCCAGCGCGGGGCTGGCGCCGATGCCCACCCCGTGGGTCTTGCGGCTGTACGGATTCCTGAAATCGAAGGGCGGAAACGTGCCGTAGACCAGTGCGTCCGCCTTCTTGGTCTTCAGGGTGTCAAGCACGTTGAGCTTGCCGAAGTTCCCGAGGCAGTAGAGCAGGCCGTCATGGTAGAGCGGCGAAGCGGTTTGCATGCCGGTGATTGTCTGATCAACTTTCAGTTTCGGACTGTCTTCCAGGGGTATGCTGACCCGATTGTATTCCTCCGTGATGAGCGGCGTCAGTTTTATGGCGCTGTCCCCTTGGGCCTCCCATTTGACGAAGCTGGCATGTCCCGCGCCATAATAGACCATGTTGCCCTCAGTGACCGCCATCCCGCCGGGCATATCTCCCTTGCGGGGGACGAGCACCTTGCCGTCCTTCACGCGGAAGTAATTGCCCGCAGCGACGGCGAAATCCACGCCGTTGGCCCGGAGGGCGAGCATCGAGTAGCCGCTGCCGAAGGGCAGGCGGTAGAGCTCGGCGCCCGTCGCTTTGTGCAACGCGCGCAGCGTTGTCGCCGGTGCCAGCAGGACGTCTCCCACCAGCAGCGGCGAACTGGCAAAACCGTGTTCGCCCCAAACGTCGCTCAAGGCTTCGTAGACGGACCACTTCTTATTGCCGTCGAGGCCGTAGCAGGCCGTGATCCCGTCGCCGCCCGTGACGTAGACGAAGTTCCCATCGGAGCAAGGTGTCGGCGCGGTATAACCGGTCCAACCTTCGACGTAGAAGTCCGGCGGCAACCTGTACTTCCTGTCCGCCTTGCGGCTCAAGGCGTCAATCTTGCGCACGAGTTCGTTCCTGTGCTTGAACCCCTCGGCGGTCCAGCCTTGCGCCACGAACGCCTCGTTGGCCTTCTCCAGTTCGGCCACCAACGGTTCGATTTCCTTGAACGCCGGATTGGCGGCTTTTTCAGCGTCAGTTACGCCCATGAACGGTGGAAAGGAGCGCATCCACAGCAGCTTGCCGGTGTTCTTGTCCAGACAGATCAGGTCGAAGGGTTCCGACAGCGTGAATATCTTGTCGCCGGCGACGAGCGGCGTGGACCAGGTGTAGCACGGAAGCTTCGTCTTCCAGAGGATGTTCTTGGACTCGCCGTCTTCCTTCTGGTACCAGACCGTCGGCGGCGTAGCATCGGGATAGTGCCCGCTCCCATCGCCGCGCCAGCCGACCACCTTGGGCTCCTCGGCAAACGCCAGTGCGCCGGTTGCCAACACCGCAATGAGAATCAGCCCGCGAAGCGTCATGATCGTCCCTTTCTGGTCCTGTCCCCGGTCAGCCGCTCGTTTGTAGTCCGGATCGCTGGCCAAGGCAAACACAAACATTGCTGCGCAAAGGGTGCGGGCGTCCCGCCCGCCTTCGTCCTCGCGCCCTGCCGGCCTGCCACGGGCGGGCGGGACGCCCGCGGTACATTTGCTGACATGCACCCCTGCGCAAATGCGCCCAAGCCAAAGGGGAGTGTTTCATTTCAGTTAGCCTGCGATGGAGCCACGGGCGCCCTCGCCCGTGGGATGGCGGGCGAGGCGCCCGCCGCTCCTAACTGAAATGAAACACTCCCAAATGCGTTGGAGATTTCCAAACCACCGTCGTTCAAGACATTGTGTCCCCCGATTTCCGGTGTATACCGAAATTGACAAGACTCTTCTTGGACTCGGATTGCGGGGAGCACTGCCATGCGGAACACTCTGTTTTTTCTGGTTGCCGGCGTCATCTGCTTGCGGACAGGCGTTGCCTTTGCGGAGGACAACGGCGATCTGATCCGCCAGCCCTATCTGCTCGACACGGGCTTGGCCTCGCGCTCGATCTCCTTCGAGAATCCCACCGGCGCGCCAGGTGAAGGCGGCAAAGCCGCCAGCAACCTGGGGCCGGGCCGTAAGGGCGCGCCCTGCCGTACGATCAAGCCGGCCGAGACGGTGCAGTTGTGCGACATCCAGGGACCGGGAACCATCCGGCATATCTGGCTGACCACCGAACGCAACCCGCTGAACCTGCGCTCCTGCGTCCTGCGTGCGTATCTCGAAGGGCAGGAGCAGCCGAGCATCGAGTGTCCTGTCGGCGACTTCTTCGGGTTTGCCCACGGCAAGGTGCTGCCCTATTGCTCGGCAGTCCACAGCGTCAGCGCGACCGCCGGGATGAACCTCTGGCTGCCCATGCCGTTCGTCACCCGCTTCAAGATGAGCTTCACCAACGAGGGTGAGAAAGCCGTGCCGCTTTTCTACCAGGTTGACTACACGACCGGCGACAAGCACCCGGCCGACGTAGGCCGGCTGCACGTGCTCTTCCGCCGCGAAAACCCCACCACGGAGAAGAAGGACTTCGAATTATTGCCTGAGCGCAAGAGCAAGGGCCGCTTCATCGGCTCGGTGCTGGGCGTGCGCAACCTGCACGAAAAACAGTGGTGGGGCGAAGGCGAGATCAAGGTCTACATGGATGGGGACACGGCCTTCCCGACGATCTGCGGCACGGGCAGCGAGGACTACATAGGGCAGGCCTGGGGCGTGCAGCAGGCCACGTTCCTCTATAACGGTTGCAGCCTTAACCAGAAGAATTACGTTTCGGCCTACCGCTGGCACCTGCCCGACGCGATTGCCTGGCAGAAGCAGTGCCGGATCACAATCCAGCAGATTGCTTACCTGAACGGCCTGGCGGAAACCCAGGACGACTGGTGCTGCGCGACCTTCTGGTACGAGCCGGTTCCCAGCGCGCCGCTCCCGCAGTTGCCGGACGTGAAGGCGCGCACGGCGGACATCTGGAAGGAGTGAAAACGGAATGAATAGAATGGACTTGCTATGGTCTGGACAGACCATTCCATCGCTAACACAAACTTCGACTTGCCATGATCTGTCCATTCTATTCATTCTATTCCGTGGCATGTGGTTCGTGGCGCGCCTAACGCTTCACGCTTCACGATCTGTTCCTCCAGAAAACGGCGGATTTCCTCCTTCTTCGGCAGTTCGAGTTCGTACTTGGAGACGAAGAGCTGATTGTCCATCCCAGCCAGCGCGTACTCCACCAGAGCGTGGTTCTTTCGCGTGCACAGGAGCAGGCCCACGGGCGGGTTGTCACCGGCAGCTATTTCGTGCGCCCGGAACCAGTTCACGTAGGTATTGAGCTGGCCCAGATACTCGTGCTTGAACCCATCCAGCTTCAATTCGATGAGCAAGTGGCACTTGAGGATCCGGTGGTAGAACACGAGGTCCACGAAGAAGTGCTCGCCGCCAATGAGTATCCGCTTCTGGCGCGCCTCATAGCAGAAGCCCCGGCCAAGCTCCAAAAGGAACTCTTGCAGCTTGTCGAGGAGCGAGTTTTCCAAGCTGGACTCGCTCATCACGTTCTTTGCTTTCAGCCCCAGGAACTCGAAGATGTACGGGTCGCGGATCATCTGCGCCGAGGAGGCCGTCTCAGCCTTGGCGTGCGCGAGAACCGCCAGCTTCTTCTTGTCCTTCGACAGCCCGGACCGCTCGAAGTACAGGCTGGCGATCTGGCGCTTCAGTTCCCGCACGGACCAGTAGCCGCGAACACACTCAACCTCGTAGAAGGCCCGCTTCAATGGGTCTTCAATTTCCGTCAGTTCCTCAAATTGGCTATAGGAAAGGCGGGCAACGAGTTCGCCCGCTGGCAGGCTGGATTGTGGGGACAGTGTCCCCACAATTCGATGCCGCTGCGCCGCCTTTGGCAAAAGGGGCTGCAATTGCGGGGACAGCGTCCCCACAATTTGCGGGTACAGGCAGTAAAAGTCTCGGTAGCGATAGAGTTGCCGGCGGCTGCAGTTCGAGACCCCCAGCGCACCAAGTTCCTTCTCCAATGCTGAAAAGAGCCGCTTGCCATATGCAGCGCGGTCACTGCCGTTCAGTTCATACTCGCGAATGTAACAGCCAATGAGCCAGTTTCGCAGCGTCAGGCGAATGTTGACGGCCTTGACGGCTTCGGCGGCCAGGCGTTCGTGAATCTGCGCGACGGCGGCAACCAGGGCCGCGAAATTCGCGCCGCCGGTTGCCTCGGCCTTAAATGCGTCTGCAGTACGCCTCCGCGCCAACTGCGCCTTCGGGGCGGACCTCCTCCCTTTACCCGCCATACCCCAGCCCCTTCATGTGAGTTCCGGGGACATCCCACTCAATTGGCTCGACCGACGATGCCGCCTCATGCTTGAATGTCACGGACTACATTACGCCTAGGAGCACCGCTGTCAAGGGGCATACATGGTTTCCCCTGAACGCCTAAGAGATAAGTGGGGGGCCCCCAGAACCCCGGGCTTGGCACGGTGTATCCCCATATTGACGAGACTTTAGTCAGCTTGAGCGCACCGTTTCCCCTCTGGAGGGTGGAGTATGAAGACGCCCGCTCATAAGGTGCTTGCGTTCCAGGCCGTGTGCTGTTTCGCGGCGGCTGCATTTGCCGGCGAGAGCAGCGATCCCCTCGCGCGCCTCCGCTCCCTGGAGAAGATCCAGGACGCCACGACCATCGAAGCGGAATGCCGCGCGCTGCTCAATGCCGCGCTTACGCCTGAGCAGCGCGCCGCGGTCTACAAGGCCCTCTGCGGCGCCACCCAGGGCGACAAGCGGATCGAGGTGCTCCAATCCCTGCCCGCGGAGTTCCCTGAGCAGGAAGGGTTGAGCCTTTTCGTCACCGGCATCCGCGACTCCGAGGCCTATCGCTCCCTCGACTACTACAAGCTGATGCTGGCCCGCTATGGGGACAAGGTGACGGCGGAACTGGTGGACCGCGCGGCCCGCCCGCTGCTGAACGAGAGGCGCGACTGGATCGGCGGCGCCGAGGCCGTGGTCACGGCCGCGCTGGAACGCTTCCCCGGCGACTCGCGGCTCCTCGACATTCTGGCGGATACGTATCGCCGCAGCCGCAGGGGCAAAGAGTCGCTCGACCTCCAGCGCCAGGCCCTGGCGAACGCGAAGACCCCGGAGCTTCGGAAGGCGATGTACGAAGGTCTCGCGCGCAACCTGAGGCTCCAGCGCATGGACGCCGAGGCCCTGCAGGTGTCCTATGACATCATTCGGGAATGGCCCGACCACGACTGGGCGCGCCAGGCGCTCGACAGCCTGGCCCTGGCCCGGCTGCGCGGCGAAGGCATGGAGCCGGCCAGAAAGGTCTACCAGTGGTACATCGAGACCTTCCCGCAGGGCAAGTGGGTGGAGCACTGCCACTTGAGCTTGCCCCTGCTCTACCAGCTTGACGGCCAGTACGATCAGGCCGCCGAAGAACTGGGGCGCATCCGCGCGTTGGTGGGCGCGCGCGCCCAGCGCGACATTGACCACGACCTGAAAGGCCTGCCTTCGCTTGAGGGGCAAGTGCTCGATCCTGCGGGCGAGCAGGTCGCCGGTGCTACCGTGACCCTCGCCCGCCGCTCCCCCATCCGCGAGGAAGGAGACCGCCACATCCTGGCCCGCACGAAGAGCGACGCGAAGGGCCGCTACGCCTTCCGCAATCTTGCCTACCACACCCAATACGAGTTTCTCGCCGCCACCAAGCCAGACGATCCGACGACCTGCCTCTCCACCACCTTTGGCCCGAAGGAATTTCCCCTGGAGTTC
>JBEKKG010000740.1:0-4207 GCA_050010835.1 Planctomycetota bacterium | reverse complement strand
CAAAAGATGGTCTGCGGGCTGGAAGCCCGCGATACAGCAGACTGGAAGTCTGCGCTACAATCAGGTCGCGCAATCAGCGGCATACACGCTGCGCAGGCCAGCGCGGGGCGACGCATTTGCTCTTTCTCTTCTCTTCCTTTTCTTTCGAATTTCGGATTTCGAGTTTCGAATTTGCTTCTTCTCGCCGCCGTCACCGGCATAGCCATTACCGCCGCCGAGACTCCGGGCGCTTCCTACGCGGACTGGACTCAACGGCGGGACGCGGTGAGCAAGGATGCCTCGGTCGTCCGCTACTACACGTTTGAGGATATGAAAGGCGCAGGCGACGCGGCGCCAAACCTGGCTGGTGACAAGAGCGAACCGCTGGCCTTCAAAATGGAAGCGCAGGGCGGCGCACCCAAGGACGATTTCAAGCTGGTCGAGGGGCGCTGGCCTGAAAAAAAGGCCGTGCGCCTGGACCAGGGCTTGCTCTATGCCAAACCCGCCGCGGTGGTCAACAAGGCCTTCACCGCGGTCCTGTGGTTCCGCAAGCACGGCCAGGGCGCGCACCGCGGCAATAGCGGGACAACCAATGGAATGCTGCTGGCCGCGGGCAACGGTTATTGGGAAGGCTGGCGGCTGTCAACGTCGTACCCTTCGCGGCAGATCAGCTTCGAGATCGGCCGGCCGCAACCTGCGCATTCTGTGGGCATCAATACGGAGGCCGTGCCCGACGGCGCGTGGTGCCACCTCGCTGCCACCTGGGACGGCAAGGAGATGCGCGTCTACGTCAACGGCGATCTGGCTGCTGCCGGCGAGTACTCCGGGGATTACACACCGCCGCCGAACGGGCAATTCCGCATCGGCTATGCGGACTCCGGCATCGGCTCAGTGGTGCTGGAGGTTGACGAGGCCGTGCTTTACAGCCGCGCCCTTTCCGCCGGCGAAGTTTTTCGCGACGTCTACTTCCACACCAAGTGCCCGGATGAACTGCTGGCGCGCCTGGACTCCGCCAGCATCGCCGCGGCAAAGAAGGACTTCGCGGCCGCGGAAAGCACGCTCGCGGGACTGCTGAAGACCGAGGGCCTGCACCGCGATCTGGCGGCGGGACTGCGCATGAGGCTGGGCGACCTGCTGCGCAAGCAGGGCAAGAGCGCCGCGGCGGCCGCGGAGTTCGCCAAAGTGCTGGAGGCGCCGGACCTGCCGGCCACGCTGGGCCAGCAGGCGCTGGAGAAACTGCTCGCGCTGCTCAAGGAAGGCGGCGGGGCAGCGCTCCCCCGCACGGTCTGTGACAGGCTCTTGGCCATGCCTGAGCTGGCCGCCACGGAACGGCTTTCGTTGCGCCTGGACCTCGGCCACTCCCTGGCTGCCGCGCAGGACTTTGCCGGCGCGAGCGCGGAATACGCGAAGGTCGCCGACGCGCAGGATGTGCCGCCGCAATGGCGCAGCCTGGCCCAACTGTGCGTCGCTCAAGCCTGCGTCCGCGCCAAAGACTACGCTCAGGCCCTCGCGGCTTACGCCAAGGTCAAAACCATCGCGGGCGCGCCCCCGCAGCACGCCTGGGAGGCGGATGAACGCAGCCACGAAATCGCCCGCCTCCAAGCCGGCCAGCCGGCGCGCGACCAGTTGGCCAGCCGCGTCCAACTCCCCAAGCGCCCGGCGCCGGCAGTAACGCTGTACGTCGCTCCCGGCGGCAAAGACACGAACGCGGGAACGAAGGACAGCCCGTTCGCGTCGCTGGAACGGGCGCGGGATGAGATCCGCGCCGTCAAGCAGCGCGGCGCGCTGCCGGCCGGCGGCGTAACGGTGCTCATCGGCGCAGGCGAGTACAAGGTGGCGGACACTTTCAAACTTTCAGCTCAGGACTCAGGCACGCCGGACGCGCCGGTTGTTTACCGCGGGGATGGGGGCCGTACCGCGGGCGTCCCGCCCGCCACTAATGCAGGCGAGACGCCTGCGGTACGTGCCTCCTTCAACGCCGGGGCGCGCATCAGCGGCTTCCAAGCGGTGCGCGATGAGGGCATCCTGGCGCGGCTGCCCGAGGAATCCCGCGGCAAGGTCATGCAAACGGACCTGAAGGCCCAGGGGATCACGGCTTTCGGCAAGTTCGAGCTGGGCGGCTTCACCGGCGGCCGGGGCTTCAAAACCCATCCGATACTGGAGTTGTACTGCGATGATCAGCCCATGCCGTTTTCGCGCTGGCCCAACGAAGGCTACGTGCGCGTCGCGGACGTGCCGGCGAAGGGCGTAATCAAGTACAGCGACGACCGGCCCAAGCGCTGGAAAGAAGAGAAAGACCTGTGGTTGTACGGCTACTGGTTCCATGACTGGGCCGATTCCTACGAGAAGGTGGACTCAATTGACACTGAGAAGAAAACGTTCACGCTGGCCCCGCCCTTTTCCGGCTACGGTTACCGGAAGAACCAGCGTTTCTGCGCCGTGAACCTGTTGTGTGAGATTGACCGGCCCGGCGAGTGGTATCTGGACCGCGAGAGCGGCATCCTGTACTTCTACCCGCCGTCCGATCCGGGCAAGGCCGTCCTGGAAGTCTCCATGCTGGAAACGCCCGTGGTGGAACTGGATGGCGTGGCCCGCGTGTCCTTCGAGGGCCTGCTGTGGGAATGCGGCCGCGGGGACGGCATTATCATCAAGGGCGGCGAGGCGTGTCTCCTGGCCGGCTGTACGCTGCGCAAGTTCGGCGGCACCGGCGTCGAGATCCAGGGCGGCACGAAGCACGGACTGCTGAGCTGCGACATCCATACGCTCGGCCGCGGCGGGGTGGCTGTCAGCGGCGGCGACCGGCTGACGCTGGCTCCCGGCGGACATTTCATCGAGAATTGCCGCATCCATCACCTGTCCCGCATTGACCACACCTACTCGCCCGGCGTGCTGCTGAACGGAGTCGGGAACCGCATCGCGCACAACCTGTTCCACGACAATGCCAGCAGCGCCATGCGCGTGGAAGGCAACGACCACCTGATTGAGTTCAACGAGATCCGGAACGTGCTGTTGGAGTCCGACGACCAGGGCGGCGTGGACATGTGGGGCGACCCGACCTACCGCGGCAACGTGTACCGCTACAACTACTGGCACGACATGGGCAACGGCCTCGGCTGCGGCCAGGCGGGCATCCGCCTCGACGACGCCATCTGCGGCGTGCTGATCTACGGCAACGTCTTCCAGCGCTGCGCTGACGGCGGCTTCGGAGGGGTGCAAATCCACGGCGGCAAGGAGAACTACGTCGAGAACAATCTCTTCGTGGACTGCAAGTCGGCCGTGAGCTTTTCCGCGTGGGGCGCGGGGCGCTGGAAGAAGTTCTTGGACGGCGAAGCCAACAAACACATCCAGGAAGTCAAGCCCGCCGAACCGCCGTACAGCACGCGCTACCCCGAGGCCGCCAGGCTTTATGAGAACTGCGACGCCAACAACGTCTGGCGCAACGTGGTCCTCAACTGCGGCCAGTTCCTGCTGCGCGATTCGGGCAAGAACGACCTGATGGATAACTGGCTGGCCGGGGAAAACCCCGGTTTAGCGGACCCGGCGCAGCGCAACTTCACGGCCGTGGAGGGCTCACCGCTCTGGAAGCGCCTGAGCTTCCAGCCGATACCGTTCGGGGAGATCGGGATGTATAGCGATGAGTACCGGAAGTGATCTTGGATTGATGGCAAATTCAAGCCGCCGGGGTATAAGTGATTGGGGAATTTTTGGATTGGATTGTGGGGGGAGGTGGTACATGAGGCGGTGTCTGTACGGCATTGGAGGGTTGTTGCTCATGAATGCGATGGTTTCTTTTTCGGGTGAAGGTCCGCTGGTTTACGAAGGCAAAGGCGGTCCGGGCAAGGGCAAACACATTGTCCTGCTGGCCGGCGACGAAGAGTACCGTTCCGAGGAAGTGATGCCGATGCTGGCAAGAATCCTGGCGGTGCGGCACGGCTTCAAATGCACCGTGGTCTTCTCGGTCGACCCGGAGAAAGGCACCGTTGATCCGCTGAACAAGAGCAACATGCCCGGCATCGAGGCGCTCGACAACGCCGACATGCTGCTCATGTTCCTGCGCTGGCGCGACCTCGGCGACAAGATGAAACACGTCGTGGACTTCGTGAACTCAGGCAAGCCCATCCTGGGCATCCGCACCTCCACGCACGCCTTCCAGATCAAGGACCCCAAGTCGCCTTATGCCAAGTACGACTCCGGCAGCAAGGACTGGCCGGGCGGCTTCGGCCAGCAG
>JBEKKG010000739.1:0-4211 GCA_050010835.1 Planctomycetota bacterium | reverse complement strand
ACCCTGCACACGTCAAGCCTGGACAGGAGGCGGAGTTGTCCGCCGCGGTAAGCGGCGCGGACCCGGACGGCTTTGCCGTGGTCTGGCTGTCCGGGCAGCAGGGCTACATCGGTGGCCGCGTGCGCGTGCCGCTGCTGCATGATGCGTCTTTCACGGTCGTCGTGCGCGACAAGAACACCGGGCGCGAGACCGCCCGCCGCGAAGTGAGTGTGGCCGTGGAGCTGCGAGCGCGCGCGGCGGAGAAGGACTTGTTTCAGATCGTCTCAGGCACGCCCTTGCGTCTCGAAGGCCAGGTTGAAGGCGGGCCCGCGCCCGGCGAAATCGAAACGCGCTGGGTTGAGCTTCCCAAACCCGATTCCGCGGTCGCCGGCGGCGCTGTTCTGGATCTTGCGGAAAGCAGCCGCTTCCAGAACCCCGGACGTTACACCTTCCTCTTCCAGGCCCGGCGCAAAGGCACGGCCAACTGGACGGGGGCCGCGGCCGACAAAGTCGTGGTCGAGGTGGCGCGGCGTGTGCCGGCGGAATTCACGGCCGCCATGCGCCAGGGGGCCGCGGCGCGCCAGCGCGCTGAGCAGGCCGCCACGGGTGCTGAGGCCCTGGCCGCCTGGAAGGAGGCCCTGGCGGCATTCGAGAAAGCCAGTGTGGTTTATGATGATGACGAGGCCAAACTGTTCACGGAGCAGTGCCGGCAGGGCTTGAACCTTGAGGAGAAGTACCTGGGCCTGCTGAAGGAGGCGCAACGCCTGCGCGAGGCAGCGGCAGCCGTGCCGCAGGCTGACGGCCTGCGGCGGCTGGCGGCCTGGTCAGAAGCCGCAAAGGTCTGCTCCGCGGCAGTCGCGCTTTTCGATCGCGCTGAGGCGCGCGCTCAAGCTGCCGCGGTCGAGCAGAAACTCGGTGAGCTGGAGACGGCGTTGGCGTCGGCGGAAGACGAGCGCGCCGGCTTCGAGCGGCTGGCGGCCCAAGCACGGCATGAGGCCAAAGAGGCGGGCAAGTACGTGAACCCGGCCGTGGCGCTGCCGCATTGGGAAGCAGCGCTGGCAGGCTTCACGGAGCTGAGCAAGCGGTTCCCCAAGCGCGTTGAGGAGTTCGCATTGGAGTTGAAAGAGGCGCAGGAGAACCGGGACAAGACTTTTCTGTTGAACAACATGGGCATAGTCCCGGCACGCCCGCCGGAGAAAACGCCGAAGAACAGGTGAGGGGCGAGGGGCATGCGACTACGCGCTGTCCCCTAACCCCTCGCCCCTGACCCCTCGTCCCTTGTCACTTTGCCGACGACGCCTGCGGCTCAGGCCTCCTGAACAAAGTCAGCAGCTTGGCTTTGGTCCACGGTTCATTGACGTAGCCGAGGTGTCCGCCACGCGGGAGAAAGAGCACGTTCTTCTTGGCTGCTGCCGCCTTGAACCCCGCCATGTCTTCCGCAGTATTGAACGGATCGTCTTCGGACAAAATGACCTGCGCACACGGCAACTGGTTCTCCAGAAGATGCGCCAGCTCCGCCGGCCCCATCATATCGGACAAGTTCTTGAGGCCCGCCTTCTGTTGCCAGTACGGGAACGCCATGTCCTCCATGAACCGCTGGTACCCCCATGTCTTGGCATACTCCTCCTTGATGTATTGATCATCGAACTCGTCTCCGCTGGGCAACTTATGGAGCTTGAAGTATATGTCATTGCGCAAGATCACATCCGCCAGGTTCAGGCGGAACAGCGCGGCGATGCCGGCGCGCATCAGGCTGTCGTCGAAAGGCACCGGCTTGTCCGGGCCAACCGGTTTGTGGTCGGCCAGCTTGTCCGCCAACTGAACCAGGGTGTAATTCCAACGGTCTTCGTTATACCAGCGGTCTAACAGCTCGCCGGTCTTGGCGATATTGACCGGCGGCGAGTAAGCCTGGAGAGCGTCAATCTTGAAAGGCAGATGGCCTTGCTGAGCCATCTGGCCCAGCATCAGGGCCTGCAGACCGCCGTAGCTCATCCCCACGATGCCGAACTTCTGCACTTTGCCGTGGACTTCGGAGAGGTCCAGGAACGCCGCGAGGATGTCCTTGACTTGCTCCGCGTCGGCCTTCAGGTTGCCTGAGGCGCCGTGACCGGAGATTTCCACGAAACTGGGCCGGAACGTGGAATCGAAAGTAAGGACGTGGTAGCCCGCTTCCGCGTACCAGGACACCCAGAGTTTGCCGAGCGGGCTATCGGCTTTGCCGTCCACCCCCAGCAACACCACCACCAGAGGCGCTTCATGCGGCTGCAGAATGGCTTTCACCGGCATCTTCTTCCTGAAGGACTTGATCTCCAGCTTATAGCTGTTCTGTCCTTTCAGTTCCAGATCTTTGATGCTGAGGAAGCCGGCGAGAGTCGCGTAGAGCGGGTTCGTATACCCGAACTCGTAAGGCGGCAGGCCGCCTTCCTGCAGTTTGCCGGGCGCAGCGGGGCTTTCAGTTTGTGGTTTTTCTGGCGCAACAGGCTTGTCAGCGGCCAGCGCGCACACCTGCGCCAACAGCAGCACTGCAGCCGCCGGGATGAAAACATGGCAACGACGCTTCGCAAGGCTGGCTTTCAGGCCAGCCTTGGCTGGATCGGGCGAACTCATTTTCCCTCCTCGCTCAGAACTTCCGTTCAAAGTCCGTAATCGTCGTTTGGGGCACTGCCTGTGCACACCTCTTCTTTCAACAAGCCGCACGATTCTACAAACATCGTTTCGGCTTTCAATGCTTTTCTATCGCCCCTGCCGCAGGCGTCCACGCAATAATGCGGATTTTTTCAAAAAAACGGCGTGCGCCTGCAGCGCACAATGCCTCCTGCTACTTGACCGCCCCTGGCCCGTGAGATAGAAAGCACAGGAGCAGGGGCAGTGCCGGCGTAGCTCAGGGGTAGAGCAGAGGAATCATAATCCTCGTGTCGGGGGTTCAAATCCCTCCGCCGGTACTACTGCGCCAGACTGCGCAAGCACGCAAAGCCGCTACGAACAACTCGGCGCCAAGCCCGGAGCCGCCTTCGACCTCAGCACTGAAGCGAAGAGCGCCGCCGAAGACAAGCCTGCTGTGGGCGGGACCAAGCTTACCCAAGCCGATACCGCCGCCAGCGACTATACTCGCGCGCCGCTCAAGGCGAAGAAGGAGTAGGCCATAAAACTCGTGAAGCGCGGATCGTGAAGCGTGGATCGTGAGGCGTAGTGCGCGCCACGACCCCCGGACTACGCTCCACGCGCCACTGCGGTTCGTCGAGGAAGCTGCGTGCGCGCCCCCCAAACTACGGTGAGTACGGTGAGAACTGAGGAGGCCGCGCCGATGTAACTGCTGTCTGAAAACGACGTTATGAGAGACACGCCAGTACGGAAGGCAGCCATATTTTGAAACGTTTTGTCGCATGATTGCTCACTTTCTGCACAGCGTTTGCAGGCCTCTTGCGTAGAGTCTGAAGAGCTTTGCCAAGGGAGTGGCGTCAACTGCCGCAACATTGGAACGCACGGCTTCCAGCCCCTTTCTCCTTTCGACTTCGCATTCGGCATCCTCTATGCCGTTGACCACGCTGAGATTGAGCTTCTCCAGCAAGGGATGCGTCTCCGTCCCTTGATCTCCCGTCCCTTGATCTCCACCTTGAGCGTTACCAAAGCGCAAAATCTCTTTGGTAATTTTACTATTCTTACTACTGGCAGGGAGGAATGGCTCTGTCCCTGCACCTTGGGCGTTACCAAAGCGCAAAATCTCTTTGGTAATTTTACTATTCTTACTACTGGCAGGGAGGAATGGCTCTGCCCCTGCACCTTGGGCGCTACCAAAGCGCAAAATCTCTTTGGTAATTTTACTATTCTTACTACTGGCAGGGGGGAGTGTGGTGGGACAGCCTTTCCAGGCTGTCCGGATCCAGACGTGTCGGGAGAAAGCCTGTCCTACCGCTGCGCCATTTCGGCAACTGCGCGCGCACCAATAGCACCCATCGGGAAAATGGGAGCGATGCAACCGCTTGCTCACGCGCGCGGCTCGGAGCTTTCCCGCACCGCGCACCACTCTTCCCGCTCCACGCTCCCTCATGCTCAGCCAATCCCCCACTGGCACCCCGTACCTTGAGTAAGAGTATCACAATTCCATTAGGCTGTCAAGTACAAAACCAAAGAAAAAAGTACGGTGATTCCATTTTCTGCCATAACCACAGAGAACGGCAGGACTTATGTTCTTAAAAAATCGTAACCGTTCACCCTCTCCCTTGTGGGGAGAG
>JBEKKG010000738.1:0-4212 GCA_050010835.1 Planctomycetota bacterium | reverse complement strand
GCCGCGAAATGCCTGCGTTGGACGCCGACCCCGGTCCGGGCGCCGGCAGCTTGCGCATCGAATGCCCGAGCGAGTTCGTGATCCTGCCGGACTTCTTTGCGGACGACATAGTCATCAACCCGCAGAAGTTCCCTCTGGCCAAAATCGAGGTGCCCAGCGAGAACTTCGTCCTGCATCTCACAGGCAGCCGCAATTCCATCGCCGCGTGCGTTTTTGAGAACCGGCAGCAGGACGCGAGACTGCTGCTCTCGGGTGAAGGAGAGAAGCGGATAATCTCAGGCTCGGAGATCAGCTTCGGCAAACCGGGCAAGCAGGAAGCGGCGGCAGACCCGAAAGCCCCGGCGGGCCGCAAGATCTGGGTGGCTCTGCTTGAGGCGCCCAACATCTGGCACACGCTGGCACTCCAGGCCGCCGACGCCGACAAGATCAAGCCGCTGGACTGGAAGATGCCGATGGCGGCGTGCTGGCGCGTGGACGTCTCCGTGCCCAACGGCCTGGTTGACAGTTGGGAGATGCTCTTGCAGAAGAAACAAGGCGGCGAGTACACAAAACCAGGCTGGCTCGGCGGCGGCGAACGCACTACACCCGCGACGCGTAAGGTGTGGACCACCGTGCTGGGCTCGTTCTTATACCCCTGCTTTTCCGATGCCGAGGGGCACGGATTCGTGCAGCCCCTGAAAAGCGAGAAGCTGCCCTTCCAGGGGCCGCTGCTCGTCTACCCACTCAACCGCGTCAAGGAGACACCGCTGGACCAGTACACCGTCGCGGACGTCATGCGCGGCGCGCTGGGCGTGGGGCCGTGCGAGTACATCCTCGACGTGGAGAACCAGCAATCCCATTATGTGGGCCGCGCCACCTGTTCGACCCGCGACACGATCCTCCCAATCTACAAAGAGGGCAAGCAGAAAGAGAAGCGCGCTAAAGTAGATCAAACGCTCGACGAAGCACTCACGTTCGTCAAACACATCCGCGGCCGCATCACGCTGTACGTGGATTTCGGGCACAAGATTCGCGCGTACCTTGCCGAGCAGAAGAAGGCTCATCCAGAATTGGCCGGGCCGCTCGACGAACTGGACAATCTGGCCCAGGAGACCGATCGCCGCTTCGCGGCGCGCGAGAAGACCATCAAGACGCCGGATGACGTCGTGGCAATGAATGCGGACTTCCGCAAGAACGTGCTCGACGACACCAGCCCCGGCGCGTTCGACAAGGCTAAGAAGTACGCGCTGGCGCTGGTCGAGATCGGCGGCAGCCAGGATGAGTTGGCCGGCGAATGCCGCTGGGCCGTGAAGGCCGTGCGCCAGCGCGCCGGAATCCTGCTGGCGCTGGACCCGCGCATGGCGGCCGTCGCGAACGAAATCCGGGCCAGGACCCAGGAAGTGCTGCGCAACCCGGCCGGCCATGAGGGCGCCCGACACTAGAACGAGTTCTTGGAACTGCAGATGAACGCAGATAAACGCAGATAGAAAAGAGATGAGAGAAACGTTTAGGCCCTCAGGATCCAACCCCATGATTCCATCTGCGTTCATCTGCGTTCATCTGCGGTTTCATAAAGCGGTTATTGCGGTTTCGGCGTGTATCTCGCTTCTCGGTTGCGGCCAGTCCACGCCTCCGCCTGCCGCGGCTGGGGGCGGCGCCGCAAAGCTTGAGGTCCTGCGCCCGCAGTCCGGCGGCGAGATGCTCCTGGTCCCCAGCGGCCAGTTCGTGATGGGCGACGGCGCCGGGCGGGCGGATGAAACGCCGCACCCGGTCTCGCTCAGCGCCTTCTACGTGGATCGTTACCTGGTCACGCAAGAGCTCTACGAGAAGGTGATGTCCGCGAATCCTTCCAAGCGCAAGGGCGCGCAGAACCCCGTGGAACAGTTGCGCTGGACCGAGGCCGCCAGGTTCTGCAACAAGTGTTCGGAGCTTGAAGGCCTGACGCCTTGCTACGACCTGAAGACCTGGGAGTGCAATTTCGCCGCGGACGGCTACCGCTTGCCGACGGAGGCCGAATGGGAATACGCCTGCCGCGCCGGGAGCGCGGGCAAGTATTGCTGTGGCGACGACCCGGCGGTGCTGCCGCAGTATGCGTGGTTCAAACCGCACTCGCGCGGCACGCCCAAGCCCGTGGGCCAGAAGGCCGCGAACCGCTGGGGCCTCTATGACGTGCACGGCAACGTGTACCAGTGGTGTAACGACCTCTACGGCGAAAGCTATTACAAAGAATCCCCCAAGGAGGACCCGAAAGGCCCGCAGACAGGCAACAAGCGGGTGCTGCGCGGCGGCGCGTGGGACTGCACCGCCGAGGAGTGCCGCGCGGCTTACCGCTTCAAGGAAAATCCGGCGTTCGCCGACGCCTGTTTCGGCGACGGCAGTTACGGTTTCCGCCGCGTGCGCAGCGCCGCGCCCGCTTCAAGAGGTCCACGCGCGCAGACAGAGAAGAAAGAAACAGCCGCGGCTCCGCAAGGCCCCCTCACCCTACCCTCTCCCGCAAGGGGAGAGGGAAATGCCCCTCGCGCCCTGCCCGCTCCCACAAAGGCAGAGGGGAAGACACTGGACCTCAGCCGGCTGAAAGGAACGATTGTCTTCGTCAGCGACCGAGGAGGCACTTTGGCGATCTGGCGGATGCATGCCAGCGGCAAGAACCAGCGGCAACTCACCCACGACCCCGAGGCCGACGCCGACCCGCGGTTCTCGCCCGACGGCCAGCGGATCAGCTACACCTCGCTCCGCGGCGGCTTCCCGGAAGTGTGGCTGATGAGCCGGGACGGCTCCGCCCCCAAGCGCGTGACCGAAGGCTCCCAAGCCGACTGGGCGCCCGACGGCCAGACGCTCGTCTTCATCCGCGACAATCGAGTCTGGGTCAGAACCCTGGCCTCGGGCGCGGAGAAGCGCATTTCGCCGGAGGCGTGGGAACGCTGTGGTGTGCCTGCGTATAGCCCCGACGGGAAACGGATCGCCCTGGCCAGCCGCCACCTCGACGCCGTCGCCATTTTCATCCTGGGCTGCGACGGCAAGGAGAGCTTCCAGCTCAAGACCGAAGAACCGGCCTGCACGCCGCATTGGTCGCGCGACTGCCAGCGGCTGCTCTGCCAGACGACCAAAGGGCAAGTCTTCCAGGTCGGCATTGACGGGCGGGGGTGGGAACAGATGACTTTTGGCGCGGACGTTCAGCATGAGGCGCGTTATTCGCCCGACGGCTCCATGCTCATCTTCTGCCGCTCCGCCGATCTGCACGGCCCCTGGCAGATTTGCCTGAGGCGGCTGGACGGCGATGAAATGGACTTCGTGCCGCTGACCACGGAAGGGTCGAACCTGTCGCCGGACTGGCAGGCGCTGGAGGAATGATTACTGTTGAAAGAACAGTTCGTCCAAATCCGGCGCCGTCCCGAAACTCGTCAGCGCCTCCGAATAGCGATAGTAGACTTCCAGGCACAGCGCCCCGAGGGCCGTGGTGTAAACGCGGCCGCCCGCGTTGGCCCAGTGGTCGCCTTTGGGATCCCAACTTCCGGCGTTGGCGTCGTCGCGGGACTGGTTCTCCATGAGCACGTCGCGGATGCGCTGGTTCCACCAGATGCGGTACTCGCCGCCCATGTTGTGCATGGCGTAGGTGGCGTAATACCAGTAGTAGAAATCCTTGGCGTTCCACGCCGGCGGCTTGGCGCGCGTCAGTTCGGCGCCTTTGACCAGGAGGTGGTTCTTCACGCCCATGCCGGTGAACTGCCGGACCAGCATGCCGGCGCAGGTCAGGGCGGGATGGCCGTTGGACGGATACGACTGCCCGGCCTCGAACTGGTAAGTGACCACGCCGTTGGAATCCTTGCTGGCCCCCTGGTCCGTCACACTGTCCACGAAGGACAGGGCCTGGGAGTAGATGGCGTGGTCGAATTTCAACTGCGCCAGCTTCGCGGTCTTCAGCGCCTGGATGAACCAGGCGGTCACGGACATATCGGTGTCCTGCGACCTGGGCTTGTAGCGCCAGGCCCCGTCCGCGCTGACTCCCTGCTCGCAGAAAGCGACCGCCTTCTGCGCGGCCTGCCCGATGCGCTCATCGCGGGCGCGGCCACAGGCCTCGCACAGCGCGATGGTGCAGATGGCGTGGGTGTACATGAGGTGCCCGCCGTCGCCCTGGCCCGCGGCGACCGCGCCGTCCTCACGCTGGTTGCGCAGCAGCGCCTCGACGCCGCGCAGCACGTTGCGCGTGTATTCGCCCCGGCGCGTGGTGTGTCC
>JBEKKG010000737.1:0-4220 GCA_050010835.1 Planctomycetota bacterium | reverse complement strand
GCCGGCGTCGGAAACCCAATAGATCTCGTCACCCGCCAGCAGCGGCGAAGACATGACCGGGGCCTGGTGCAGTTCCCGCCAGGCGACGTGTGTGGCCGTCACATCCCCCTGGCCGTCCACCCGGAGAGCAGTTATTTGCGGGGGCATGCAGCCCGTGCTGAAGTACGCCAGCCCCTGGCCAAAGACCGGGCGGCCCGCCAGCGACCAATTCTTGCCGTGGTGCAAGCGCCAGATTTCCTTGCCGGACGCAGGTTCATAAGAGATGACCCATTGAGCCGCCGGCACAATCATCTGCGTCTTGCCGCCGCTGGAGACCACCAGTGGCGTACAGAACGATTTCTTCTGATCGCCAGGCGTAGTGAGCGCCGGCCGGTCGCTCTTCCAGACTGCCTGGCCGGTGTTCTTGTCCAGCCCAGTAACGTATTGAGCGTTACGGCCGTCGCGGACCAGGATGAGCAGGTTCTCGTACACTATCGCCGAACTGCCCGGCCCGACCTGGTGGTCCAGCGCAAGCTGCTGCTTCCACAGGACGTTGCCCGTTTCGGTGTCCAGGCACGCGGTGCCGAATGTGCCGTAGTCGCAATACAAGCGCCCCGGTTCGACGACGGGCGTTGGCGTGGCCCAACTGTTGAACCAGTGGACGGGCGCCGGGTTGTCAATCTCGGAGAGCGTAACCTGCCAAACGGGTTTTCCCGTAGCGCGGTCCAGGCAAACCGCCCCGATGGCGACATGCGTGGCGGTCTGCATGTCGTCGCCCCCGATCTTGGTACGCTTGACGCCCTGCGGGGTGGCGGTGGTCATGAAGATGCGGCTGCCCCACACCACTGGCGACGAGCGCCCGCCCGGTATGGGGACCTTCCAGGCGATATTCAGCGCCTCACCCCACTGCACCGGCGGATCGGCAGTTGTTGAAGCCACACCGTCACCGCCCGGCCCGCGGAACTGCGGCCAGTTGTCCTCCGCGCGGGCGATCCCGCTCAGGGCCAAGGCGCACAGGAGCACGCCAGACCAGCCCGATCTCCTTCTCATGCGTCTGCCTCCGTGTTGAGACTGCTCATACAGTGTACTCCGCAGGAGCCGTGGGGATGCAAGGAATTTTGGCATGGTTCAGAACCGGGTAACACTTTTGTTTCCATTGGGGCTTCATCCGCGTCTCCTGCGGTAAGTAGTCCAGGCCAACACTCGAAGTTCCAGATAGTTTCCATTGCTCTAAGTCCTTAAAACACTGGCCTTTTAGGGACAGAATCAAGATATAATAGGGATCGAATCACGATATAATGGGGATGGAATAGGGTGGGAATCAAGATATAATCGCGTGCGATTAACGATATAGTCAGGAGCGATTTCTGCCGCCTGATGTGTTGGTAGACAGAGACGATTTCTCCGGCCATGCAGCGGTACGGCGAGAACGAGTACACTGAGCCCCTCCTCATGTTCTGCCCCTCTCCCCATCACTGCATTGGAGTGATGGTCCCTACCACATACAACGTACATCCCATGAAAAGCTTGCATTGGGGGATGCACTTCTTAGGTTCACAACAAGCGTAACTTCCAGCGGTACAAAGAGTTACAGTCTTGAAAAATTTCAAGATTGTTTCAACGAGCAGAAATCTGAGGACGCAATCCTAATTGGTTCTTGACGCCTGCCAGGAAGGCAGTCCTGGTTTCTGTTTGTCTTTAGGCGTAACCCGGCTGCGCGGAGATTGCACTTAACAACTCCAGCCCGTATCATCCCCGCCGGCGTGTGTGGCGTAGTCAACAATCGTCGAAAGGATGTGCAATGGGATTTCGGCATAGCGCTGCCTTCTCCGTCATTGCCGCAGCGACTTGCGTGCTGGCAGCCACTCCACCCGCCATTCCGCACTGACAACTGGCAGGGCGGGACGGCTGAGTACTTGCCCGAAAAGAGAAGGCAGCATCAAGACGATCACGCATTGGGCCAGCGTCATACTCTTCGCGTGCAGCGCCATCTATTGCGCCCCGTCAGCGGAAGGCAGCGGAAAACCGGCTGCGCCCGACGCCGGGGCCAGCGTCCGCCTGCTGATCCTCAGCGATGCTATTCGGTGTTGACCCACAGCAACGCTGAAGAAGATATACGAAGACAGCGGCCGGTTCTCCGTCGCCGTGTGCGACAAGGCCGAGGAGATGAAGAAGGGCAATGCCCCGCCCAAGCCCAGGTAGGTATTAGGTTTTGGGCTTGAGGCATGGGGCTTTGGGTGCGCACGGTGAGGTTGTTCAATCCAAAATCCGAAAACTAAAATCCAAAATGTGCGCAGTCCCTAAGGCGGGTACACCAACCCCGGCGTCCGCCCTTCCAACACCGCGATGGTCCGCTCCAGGAGCTGTTGAGCAACCTTGCTGGCGTTGGGACGGTTATTCTCCTTCCCGAACTTTTCGAGTATCCGCTTCAGCTCCGGCAACGCGGGCCGCGCGCTCTCGCCCAGCCGATCCAGCACGTTGGCCGCCTGGAGCGCGAAATAAGGCGCCTCGGATTGCTGGACCCAGCGTTCCAACACCGGCAAGGCGGCATCGCTCTTTCCCGCCCGCGCCAACGCCTCGGCGCCCGCTACCTGGACGGCGCCTGAGGCATCCTCCAGCCGCCGCAGCAACGCACCCGCGGCGGGCGCGGCCTTTTCGCGCAGCATGGTGCAGCCCTGGACCGCCCACCAGCGGACCGGTTCGCTGGCGTCTTCGAGCGCCTCAGTCAGCTTCGGAAGGTTGGCGGGATTCTGCTCGGAGGCCAGGTTCGCCACCGCGTACACGCGCTCCAGCGGGTATGCGCCCGGCTTGCGAGAGGCGTCGTAGCCCTCCAACACTGAGCCTTCGGGAAGGAACCCGTTATCGTTGATCGCCAAAATGCGTTGCTGCAGCGCCGCCCGCATCCGTTCCAGTGTTTCGCGGCACTCGGGGCTGGCGGCAAGGTTCTTCACGTTGTCCGGGTCGGCCTCCATGTCGTAGAGTTCCTCAGTGGGTTTCGGCCCCCAGAATTGCGCGGTAGCGGGTGTGAGTTTGCCCGCGGCCGCCACGCGCGCCCACGACTGGTAGCCGCGCGCCCGGAACATGTACTCGAGGGGCTGCACGTATGGCAGGTCGGGGCGGTAGTTGTGCACATACAGCCAGCGGCTGTCCATGATGGAGCGCATCATGTCATAGCGTTCGTCCATCCGGTCGCGGGTGATGAACGCGAAGTCGTTTGGCGCGCCCTGGCCCGGGCCGGCGAAGGCGCGGCCCTGCATGTATTCGGGGATTTTCACCCCCGCCAGGGACAGGACCGTGGGGGCAAAGTCCACGAAGCTGACTGGGGCTTTGAGGCGCGCGCCCGGTTGGGCGGGCGCAAGCTGCCGCCACTTCGGCGGAAAGTAAATGAGGAGCGGCACGTGTGTTCCGCTGCGCTGGAGGAAGCGCTTGCTCCGCGGCAAAATGCCTCCGTTGTCGGAGTAGTAAAACACGATCGTGTTGCCGGCGAGGCCGTCGTTCTCCAGGTCCTTCAACTTGGCGGCGAGTTGGTTGTCAAGAAGCGCCATATAATCGTAATAGCGCGCCCAGTCACTGCGGATCTCGGGCGTGTCGGGCTGGTACGGCGGCACCTTGATCTTGTCAGGGCTGGTCGGCGGGAACGGCAGCGGCAATTCTTTCTCCGGGAACAGACAGCTTTCGTGGGTGACCTCGTGATTGAACACGCTGAAGAACGGCTGTTGCGGGTTGGGCCGCTTCCGCCAGTGCGCTTTCTGGCCGCATTCATCCCACGCCTCTTTAATGTTGATAGGCGAGTTGTAGTCCGTCTTGGCGTTGTTCGACGTATAGTACCCCGCCTCGCGCAGCAGGGCCGGAAACCCTTTGAGCCACAATGGGATCTTTCCTTGCGCGCGCATGTGTTGGGCCGGACCGCATGAGGCCGCATACATTCCTGTGATCAAGGCGAAGCGCGATGGAGCGCAGACCGGCCAGGCAAAACAGCGCTCGTACAGCACGCCCTGCTCCGCCAGGCGGTCCAACGCCGGCGTGCGCGCCAGCGCGTCGCCGTAACAGCCGAGGAACGTATCGTTGTCTTCGCTTACCAGCCAGAGAATGTTCGGACGCGAGTTGTCCGCCGCCTGTGCCAGGGCCGGCGCCGCGAGGACAGTCAGCGCGAGGACGAATAAGGAAAATCCCAGTGTGTTCATGGTCTGCCTTTCTGCACTGCATTATAACCTGCCGGCTGCGATTGTCGGGTTCTCTTC
>JBEKKG010000736.1:0-4231 GCA_050010835.1 Planctomycetota bacterium | reverse complement strand
CCCAGCCCACTCCCGCGGCCACCGCAAAGCGCTGGTAGCCCGCGCAATCGAAGGTCAGCGAGCAGGGGAAGCGGCAGCACAGCCCGCGCGGATAGACCTTCCCATTAAGCTGCAGCGCGGACCCTTCCAGCGTCCGGTTGCGCTCCAGGTACTCCTTATACATGCTGGTTTCCCGCGCGACCATTTGGTCGAGCCACACCGTTTCCGGGCGCGGCTCGGTGAGCTTGGGCAGTTCGACATCCGGGAAGACGCGCGGCAGAGATTTGCCGCGCCAGGCCGGCGCCGCCTCGAAGGTCGTCTCCGGGAGCAGTTGCCAGTTCTCGCCGAAGAACCCCCACACCAGGAACGACTCGGGATTATGTCCGTTGGTGCAGTCGTCGAAGACCGCGAAGTCGTAATGCCTGCGGTAATCGTACCCCACCCAGTCGAACCAATTCCCGAAACGCACGTGGATGCCGTCGTAGGCGCGCGGCGTGGTGCCCAGCATCAGCACGACGTAGCGCTTCGGGTTGAGCGGGTTCGGGTAGCACAGAATCGCGCCCAGGTTCTGGCCTGAGTACGTCTTTCCGCCCAGGCGCACGGACTCCTGCTCCAGCGCCAGCGGCAGCTTGCCAAGGACGTGCGCCGTGACGATGTTCTGCTCCGGCCCGCCGATGAGAATGAGGTTCGACTCCGCGATGTCGTCCTCAGTGAGGTCCACGGCGCACTTCTTGCGGCAAGGCACGGCGAAACGCGCCTTCCACTGGGCCGCAAACTCCTCGCCGCTTTTTTCGATGGCTTCGCGCAACGGGGACGGGGACCCTGGCGTGATGTCCCCGCCGTTGCCGGGCACGACGACAAACGAGGACATGAAAGCGTGTTCCGCGGGCCCCTCGACCTGCGCGTTCTTGCGCGGCGGGAATGTGGCTGCGGGTGGCCGCGGCCCGGGTTGCCAGCCTTCTTTCTCCAGATGGAAGCAATAGACGGCTTGAGCGCCCTCGCCGCACTGGGCCTTGGCGCTGTCCACTGCGCTGCCGTCCAGGCGGACCTGCGTCGGCGGCCCCTCGAACGCCAGCCGCGCGCGCTCAAGCGCCAGTTCCGCCACGTTGCTCGTCTTGATTTCGATTGTCCGCTTCTCCGTGTCGGCCAAGCCGTCAACAGTGGCGTGTTTGAGGCGCTGCTGCAAGGCGGTGATCTTCAGCCAGTAAGCTCCCGGATAGCGCAGCCAGGCCGTCTTGTACGTGACGTGTTTGGGTTTCGGGTCTCTCACGAAATGTTGCAAGCCGCCGGCGTAGTCCACGGACATGCCGTGCATCACAAAAGGCAACATGTAGATATTGTAGTTTGGGTGTCCCGCGGCTTTCAGCGCGGCGTCCATGTGGCGCGCGTGCAGTTGGTTGACGATATTGTCCGACTCGCCCTGGAGCGACACTATGCCGAGGTCCAACATGTTCTGGGCATAAGTGACCGCGCACGTGTCTTCGCGCAGGAAATGGCACACGCCGGCGAGGGGCGAATCCTGCGGCGTCCTCCAGTACCACTGCTCCTGCCACACGTTGATGTCCGTGTTGCCGCAAACCGGCATGATTCCGGCGAAACGGTCGGGGAAGTGCGAGCCTAAGTGCCAGGAGCCGGCGCCGCCCATGGACAGCCCGGCCACGTACACGCGGTTGGGGTCCACGATCAGCAGCGCGCTGACTTCCTCCAGCACGCGCAGCACGTCCCCTTCGCCCACGTACATGTAGTCCATGCCGCCGCGCCCCTGCGGCGCCGCGACGATCATCTTGCCGATGGGGCCGGCCCGGCATTGCAGCGGGTTGAACATGCCCTGCCCGTGCAACGAAAGCACCAGCGGAAACTCTCTGACGCCGTCGTACTCGGGAGGAATCCACAGGCTGTAGGGCTGGAGACTGTCGTCCAGTTCCGAGTGATAACCCATGAGCATCTCGCGCGCCGGCTCCAGGATGCTATGGCCCTCGGCGAGCAGCTCAAAGTCCTTCTCGATGTTGCCCAAGTCCTTGCCGGCGGCGTCAATCTTGCCGCGGTCCCGTTCCTGCGGCCCGCAGCGCTCCTTGAGGAACCGCAGCCGCAGCGCCAGCGTGGGCGCCAGAGCTTCCGGGCCGGCTTTGAAGAGCGGTACTTCTTTGCGCGCCTCCGCCACGCCCGGCGCCGGCTCGCCCGCCAACAGAGCGGCGCTGAACAGTGCCAGGAGCAGAGCTGAACGCGCCGCCAGCACCGGCGGCACACGGACGAAGCCGAAGTTTGTGAGCATGGCAAGCCTCCCTTGGCCCGAACTATCCACCGCAGAGACGCGGAGTACGCAGAGAACAGATGATAGCAGAAAGCACGGGATGGGCAACTTCGAGGAGCGGGGTTCGGTGCGCTCCCCTCACCCCTCACCCCTCGCCCCTCGCCCCTCACCCCTCGCCCCTCGCCTGTGTGACCTCTGTTGCGAATCGCCCGTTGTAGTAGTAGGATTCCCGTACCATGGAGGCAGCGTGAGAACGCCGTGCTGGAGCATGTCAAAGTTCGGACTGATACGCTTTGTAGCCGCGGCGGCGCTGGCCGCCTGCGGAGTGGCCGCTTTTGCCGAGGACAAGCCGCCTGCGAAGCCAGACGCCAAGACCGAGGCCAAGGCTGCAGAGCGTTTGCCGGTTCCTCCCGCGGCGGGACTGTCAGACTCGGAGAAGCAGATCAAGGAAGCCTTCAAGGCGGACTATCAAAATCAAAAGAAGGACACAGCCGCCCGGATCGAGTTGGCCAAGAAGCTGCTCAAGCTCGGAGAGGAAAGCGAAAACGATGCCCTGACCCGCTACGTCGCGGAGCGCGAGGCCAAGGACTTGGCGGCCTCCGCCTCTGATCTCGATACGGCGTTCGCCGCGGCGGATGCCCTCGCGCGGTCTTTCATCGTGGACGGGGCTGAGCTGAAAGTCAGCGCCTTCACAGCCGCGGCCCGCAACATCGCCACGGCCGAGGCCGCAGAGGAAATCTCCAGTGCGGGCCTCAACCTGCTGGATTGTCTGGCCCGGGATGCCCAGTTCGATGCCGCCCTCAAGCTCGTGACTCTGCTCGATGACGTGGCCCGCCGTGGCAACAAACCGGAACTAGCCAGGACTTTGCAGGCGCGCTCAAAGGACCTCCGCGCTCAGCAGTCCGAATGGGCGAAGGTGAAGCCCTGCTTCGACAAGCTGAAAGAGGACCCCGCCAATGCGGACGCCGCGTTGGCCGTGGCGAAGTATTACATTGCCGCCAAGGACGATTGGGAGCACGCCCTGCCGCTGCTGGCCCGGGGTCCTGCGGCCCCGCTCAAGGATGCCGCAACGCAGGACCTCGCCAAGCCGGAGGATGCCACTGCGCGCGCGGACCTCGGTGATCTGTGGTGCGCCGCCGCGGACAAGGAAAGCGGCCCGCTCAAGGCGGCCATGCAAGGCCGTGCGATGCTCTGGTATGCCCAGGCGCTTGACGGCGTTTCAGGTGTGCGGAAGCTGCAAATCGAGCAGCGCATGAAGGCGCTCACCGAGGCCGGAACGGGCGAATGGAGCGACCTGCTCGCCCTTGTCAACCCTGCCAAGCATGCTGTAGCGGGCAAGTGGGTCAAGCAGGGCGGCGAGCTGGAGGTGGCCTCAGGCCCCCACACTCTCTTGGAGATCCCCAGGAACGTGCGCGGGAGCTATGAACTCCAGGCTGTCTTCACCGTCAAGGAGGGGCCGCGGCACGAAGCCGGAGTCATCGTGCCTGTCGGCACGGCCCAGACCTCCGTCATGTTGGATGGTTGGGACGGGGTCAGCGGGCTGGGCAACGTCAACGGCGTGCCCCCTATCTCCGCCGTCAACCCCACCGCCGTCCGCCCCGCGCACGGCCTGCTCGCCCTGGGCCGGAAATACGTGCTCATTATCCGCGTGCAGGCTGAAGGCGCCAACGCCGAGATTTATGCCGAGCTCAACGGCCGCAAGGTCTTTGACTGGCGGGGCAAGCAGACGGCGCTGAGCGTCTTTGCCGGCTGGCCCGTGTCCGTAAAATCGAAGGCGTGCGTATGCCTGGGTACATGCACCGCAGGCGTGCTCTGGCACAGCGTCCGCATGCGCGGGCTCGGCGGCGGGCACTGAGGGCAATTTCGTGCCCGTCCCCGAATCACAGGGTGCATGTCAGTAAATGCGTGGCCCAGAGCGTACCGCGGGCGTCCCGCCCGCCTTCGTCCTCGCGCCCTGCCGGCCTGCCACGGGCGGGCGGGACGCCCGCGGTACATTTGCTG
>JBEKKG010000735.1:0-4232 GCA_050010835.1 Planctomycetota bacterium | reverse complement strand
CTTGCCGTGGACGATCCACAGGGCCAGCGGGCGCGCAACCTGCTGGCGCGCGCGCAATGCAAGGCCGGCGAAATCACAGCGTCGTGGGACCTGAAGGATGAGAACGGGAAGTTCGTCGCTCCCGGCACGTACTTGTGGAAGGCCATCACGCATCCTGGCCTTACGCTCCGGTACGAACTGACGCCCTACCCGAACATTGGCGACAACGCGCCTGAGAACTCGCCGTGGCTGAACGGCGCGAGCGGGCCCGGCGGCTGGCTGGCCGACCACACGCCGCCGGTCGCTGTGTGCCCCTCCCCCGTTCCCCCTCCCGCTCGGGGAGGGGGTCAGGGGGAGGGCGAGCACATCTTCTTCAGCGCGCCGTGCGCCGAAAGCGGCGTGGCACTGATCGAGTGCGATCTGAACGGCCGCAAGCTGTGGGGGCACCACAACCTGGCGGCGTGGACGGGCCCCTCGTTGCTGGCGTGCGACGGGCAGAGCCTGTTCGCCGTGGCGGGTGGTGGCGTGGACCATGTGTGGCGCTTCGAGTTGCCGGGCAAGAAACTGGACACGTTCCTGGAAGCGGCGTCCACGCCGCAGCGGCAACGCGGAGCGAAAGGCCTGGCCGCGCGCGACGGCAAGCTGTACATCGCCATCCGCGGCGAGACGAACTGGCTGGCCAACGCCGCGTTCGCGGAAGACGTGGACCTCGAACACTGCGAGCCGAAGTACGGCCCGCCGCCGAAATCGAATGACGCGAACGCGCCGGAGTACCGCAACGATTTTCTGCGGCTCTTCCGGCTCATGGGCACCCCGCCGGGCAACAGCGGGCTGTACTGTCTCGAGACCGCGAAAGAGCCCGCGGCGCGCCAGCATATTGTCCTGGCGTTCAACCGGCCCGTGCCGGTCGGCAGCCTCGTCTTTCCGCTGCCGGACGATCCCGGCCTCCACGTGCGGCTGAGCGTGCTGAAAGCCGGCGCGGCGTACCCGCCGCACAGCGAGAAAGACTGGGACGTCTTCTGGAAAGGGCCGGCCAAGGGCTGGACCGTTGTGCCGGCGCCGGAGAGCACGCTGACGCGCGCGCTGCGGATCAGCTTCGATCGCGGCATGGACGAACTCGATGAACTGCTGGAGGCCGGCGGCCCGGCCGAGGCGTCGAAGGACAAGGGCGGGCCGGGCGAGACGAAACAGGCCTGGCGCGCGCAGATCGAGGGTATGAAGATTCTGCGCCGGCGGTTCGCGAGCCTGCTGCCGCAAGCGAAGATCAGCGTCAGTTCCGGACAGATCAACAAGGCCGGCGAGTGGGATGCGCAACGCGACAAGCCCGTGACCGCCAGCGACCCCGGCATTTACATGCTGGCCTGGGATGCGCCGCAGAGCGTGCGCGGGCTGGCGATTCAGGAGATTGACGGCAAGCACACCGAGATTGATGCGTATACGGGGCCGGACGGCACGCCCGCGGATATGCGGGACGACAAGCAGTGGACGAAGATCGCCGCGTACGAGCAGCCTCTGCGCGACTGGTATCAGCCGGGCCAGCAGTACAACAGCAACGCGCGTTACATTGACGGCTACGTGGACTTCGGGAAGGAAGTAAAGACGCGCGCCTTGAGGTTGCGCGTGGTGGCGCAGTGGACGTGGCGCGAAGACGACCGCGCGGGCTGCGTGGGCGTGCGCCGCGACCGCGGCGCGCAGACGCTCGACCCGGCGCGCTGCCGCATCTACGGCGTGGCGCCGGTGCAATACCTCGGCGGCGAAGCGCCGGTTGACCAGCTTGCGGCGGAGCGGCTCGAAATCTACGGCGCGAAAGACAAGAAGCTGCTCAAGGAAATGCCGCTGGAGCAGGCGGGACATATTGCCTTCAACGCCGCGGGCGAACTGTTCGCTGTGTCGGGCGCCCAAGTGGTGAAGGTTGACACGGACTCGGGCCAGCGCACGCCGCTGGTGAGCGATCTGCAGGAGCCGCGCGCGCTCGCGTTCGACAAGGCCGGCAACCTGTACGTCTTCGACGGCTCGGCCGAGCGGCGCGTGGTCCGCGTCTACAGCGCGGCGGGGAAGTTCCTGCGCACGATCGGCACGCTGGGCGGACGGAGCGCCGGCCCGTGGGACCCGGCGCGCTTCTGCAGCCATCCCGGCGTCGCCGTGGACATGGCTGTGGACGCGCAAGAGCAACTGTGGGTCGTGGAGTGCGACTACAGCCCGAAGCGGATCAGCTTGTGGAGCACGGACGGCACGTTCAAAAAGGATTTCCTGGGCAACACCAGTTACGGCGGCGGCGGAGTGCTCGACCCTTATGACAAGAAGCGGCTCTTCTACGGACCGATGGAGTTTGAGCTCGATTGGCAGACGGGCAAGACGCGGTTGAAGAACATGACGTGGCTGGGCGATTCCGCGGCGGGCGAACTGCCGATCCGCGTGCAGGGCCGCACGTACCTGGTGACGCGGCCGTCGTTTGGCGGGCAGTCCTGCGGCGTCGTCTATCTTTATGAAAAGGACCGGCTGCGGCGCGTGGCCGCCGTCGGCATGGCGGGACGTTTTCCCGCGCTGCGCACGCCCGAAGTGATGGGCAGCCTGGGGCGCAAGCCGCTGGGCGAACTTTCGTTTGCCTGGAGCGACCGCAATGGCGACGGGATTCCGCAAGCCGATGAGGTGACGTTCAGCGACGATCCCGGCCACGTCGGCGCCTTCGACGATGCACTGGGTGTGAGCGCGGGGGAGTGGCGCTACGAGGTGAAGGAGTTCCTGCCGAACGGCGCGCCCGTGTATGAGCGCCGCAAGCTGCCGGGCGGACGCAAGGGCGACTTCGCTTTGCGGCTGAGCAACGGGAATCTCTTCTGCATTGGCAGCGAGAAGGCGGACTACGCGCTGTCGCCCGCGGGCGCGACAGTGTGGTCGTACCCGGCGGGCGGGCGCGGCGTGCACGCGCTCTATTCCGCGAAGCCGTACTATCCGGGGCAGGTGGTGGCGGAGTTCGACGTGGTCGGGCGCGCGACGGCGCACACGGGGGATCTCGGCGAGTTCCTGGTGACGAACACGAACTGCGGCATCTGGCATCTCTGGACCGCGGACGGACTGCTCGCGGGGCAGCTCTTCCGCGACATGCGCGGGCCGGGCCCGAGGCCGTGGAGCATGCTGGAGCACGAGCGCGGGCTGTACCTGACCGACGTGACGGCGGGGCAGGAGCATTTCAGCGGGTACTTTGGCCGCTCGCTGGAGGACAACAAGTATTACGCGGTGGCGGGGCACAATTTCTGTGGAGTGGTTGAAGTGCAGGGCTTGGAGAAGTTCAAGCGGCAGCAGGGCGAGCTGAACATCACGCCGCAGGACGTGGCGGCCGCGATGGAGTGGGACCGCAAGGCCCAGCAGCGGCGCATCTACGAAGCGGCGAAGATCATTGAATGTCGGCGCGCGCCGGAGAACCTGAAGATTGACGGCGGCCCGAAGGAGTGGGCTTTCGAAAGCGCGCGGCTGAAGGAGCGCGACGTGTCGTTCGCGATGGCTTATGACGATCAGAGCCTGTACGTCCGCTTCAAGGCCAATGGCTGCGGGCCGCTGAAGAACACAGGCAACGATTGGAAGCGCCTTTTCAAGACCGGCGCCGCGCTGGACCTGCTTATCGGCACCGACCCGTCCGCGCCCGCGGACAGAAAGGAACCGGCGAAAGGCGACGTGCGCGTATTGCTGACGCTCGCGGGCGGCAAGCCTGTGGCGGTGCTGTATCAGCCGAACTGCCCGGGCGCGAAACCGGACGAGGCGTGGGAGACGCACACAAACGTCTTCCGCGCGGCGTTCGACCGCGTCGTGCGTCTGGAGGGCGTGAAACTCGCGCAACAGCAGCCGCGCGACGGCCAGGAGAACGGCTACTGCGTCGAGGCGTCAATTCCGCTGGCGAGCATCGGGCTGAAGATCACCCCGGGCCTGCGCCTCAAGATGGACTGGGGCATCCTGGTGAGCGGGCCGGACGGCAGCGAGGTGCTGCAGCGGCTGTACTGGGCGAACGCGGCGACGGCGATTGTGTCGGACGAGGCCGCGGAAGCGATGCTGCATCCTGGGCTGTGGGGCTACGTGCGCTTTTCAGGCGCAACGGGAAAGGCCGGGGCGCCTGACGAACCGCGGCCGGACAAGATGTTCAAACACGACAAGGACGTGGACGGGCTGAAGCTGGAGGAAGAGTGAGCGCGGGGTGCGGGACGCGGGGTGCGGGGAGCGGGGTTCGTGGAGCGTGGCGCGGACCCCGCTCCACGGGGAGAAAT
>JBEKKG010000734.1:0-4234 GCA_050010835.1 Planctomycetota bacterium | reverse complement strand
AGCCTCTTGTACTGCGGAGATTGAACTTCTATCGAGGGTTGGTATTGTTTCTGTGATGTTTACTTCGGTAGGCAGCCTCGATTGGCAGCTCAATCTCCCGCACCCTTTGAAGTCCTTTTTAGGCCGCCCCGGCTGTTACCCGTTGAGACGGAAATGGAGGAGGGGTTTCCAGGAACTCCATCACTTCGAGTAACACCCGGGACGGCGAACACAAAAATCTCTCTTGGCCCTCCCGCTACATCCAGCCTCCTACTTGTAGCTAACCACTTTTCCAGGGAGCAAGTCAAGGGGATTGCTGCTTATTTGCGGCTTTTTTTTGAGAAACATTGTGCAAATTGGCTTTGCCTCGGCATTCACGGCACACTTACGGTCTTTCCCGCTGCCGAGGACAAGGATGGCGATGCTATTCCGCCGCGCCGGTTATTTCGTCAGCTTCTTCTCGACCGCCTCGGCGAGCTTCCAGCGCTCCGCATCCCAGTCGCTGCCCTTGATGCTCCAAGCGACGCCGCCTTGGGCTTCGCTGAAGGCACGGGGTACGCACGCAGCAGCCGTCCCTTGCGCTTCAGCCTCCAGCCCATTCTTCGCGGCCAGCCACAGGTATTCGTAGTCCTGCATCCCGCGCCGGATGTTCTTCAGGCGGATCGAGGCGACCGGCCCGGCGATGCCCCGGTCCTGGTCTGGGTGCTTCAGGTCCTGCCCGGGATAGATCAGCACACCGTCGCCATTGATTCCACCCTCGCCCCCGAACGTCACCGGGTCCACCCACACGTTCTGTTCGCCCCGTTGGCGCGACTGTTGGTTGTGCCGCCAGTGATTGGCATGCCAGTAGAACCAGAGCCCCACATCGTGCTTCCAGCACGCCCAGGGTGTCACGCGGCAGTCCACCGCGGGTGCGTCCGTGATCTGTGTGCCGGCGGCCGGGCGGTGGCCGTTGTAGACCCACCACCGGCGTCCTTTCTCCCGCTCCGCCTTCGCCTTGGCCAGGTCGAGCTGGTTCGTGACCGTGCACCAGATGTCAATGGCCCCTTCCAGTCCCGGCGCCGGGCCCTTGGTCACGAACATGGGCAGTGCCTTGCCCGGTCCGGTGTTCCCGTGCAGGTGGTCGCCCATTTCCTTGATCCACGGGAACTGCTTGGGCCCCGGTTCGTCGGTGATATAGAGGAACGTGACGGCGTCCGGCTTGGTGTTCGTGAGCCAAGTCATGAACGTATCAGCCGTCTTCCAGCCCTGGGCGCCCTTCCACGCGCTCCCTGCTCCGTAGAAACTCGCCGGCACAATCGCGTATCCCACGCCCGCGCCGGGACCCACATAACCTTTCTCCGGTGTGAACGCCGCGCCGGCAAGCAATTCGAGATGCTGCGGATCGGGGACAGGCGAATAGGCCGTCGTGAACTCCACGCGGTGCCGGTGTGCCAGCCGGTGGTAACGCGCAACCAGGCCGGCGCCGCCGCCGTGCCGCGTGCCGACCTGGTCCTCCTCGAAAAAGATCATCGCGTGAAAATGATTCTCATCGGGCAGCGCAAAGTCCAGCACGCGCAATTCCACGGGCAATTCCGCCACGGCGTTGCCGCCCTCGCTCACCTTCACCGTCCCAGCATACACGCCGGCTGGCATGCCTTCCTTGGGGATGTAGACATCGAACCAGACTCCCTGGTTCAGGTTGGCACCGATCTCGAAGGGACCGCCGCCCAGACCCTTCTTTGCGTTGAAAGGTACGAGCGCATCGGGCACCCAGCCCGTCAGACCCACGGGTTTCGCAGCCGGGTTGTAGAACCATCCGGGTGGCGTAGCCCGCGTGATGTTCAGGTAGTGCTGTGTGAAACGCTCGATGTGTCCGCCACGCCAGTCTGTCGGGTCTTCGCCCTCGGGCCTGAGAACCAGCTTCTCATTGCCGCCTCCGCGGACGAGCGTTTCCAGCGTCACGTCCACGTCCTTCGCGCCCTGCGGCCCGGCCTGCACCACGACCTGAAAAGCCACCACTTCGTTCCGGGCGGCGAAGAGCGATATCTTTCGCCCGTCCCAAGCGGAGTTGACCGCTTTGTTCGGGTTGTCCAAATCGTCGCGTTTGATCTTCTCGCCGTCGTTCACGGCCCAGACGGCGGCAACTTGAGCCGCACACGCGCCGGCGCCGGACCACAGCAGGGCTATTCCCAGTGCCAGAAACATCCTGTGCGGGGTACTCATCATCACTCTCCCATGAAATGAGCCGTACCATGGCTGCGACGCGGTTCGTACCCGCCTCCCATTCGGGCTGGCTCTATCGGCACGCCTGGCATCGTCCATCCTCCCACTTACAACCCCCGCGCGCGCTTCAGGTCGGCGATAGCCTTGTCCAGCGCCGCCCGCACGCGATCCTTGACGATCTTCTCGATGAACGCCTCAATCCCTGGAATCCCGCCAGGGGCGTCCGGGGCCTGCACCTTCCCAGGCGGCTGTCCCAGCCTGCCCGGCGCCTTTCGGCCTGCGTTGCGAACCATCTGATCTAGCCCGCCCAGGCTCCCGTTGTACCCGGCCCCCTTGGCGGCCTGGAACGCCCCCGCCCAGGTCTTGCCGTCTTTGCGCGCGGCAAGGGCGGCTTCGATGATGGCGGCCTTCGTCTTCGGGTTGTACCTTTTGAACCCCTTTGCTGGCATGATTCCCCTTCCCCTGGATGGTGAACTGGTGTTACAGGCTATCATGGGAAACGCTCTCTGGCAACGACGCCGGAAATGCCAGATGTTTCGGGCGAGGCTATTTCGCCGCGTCCTGCAGTCGCGGCTCGATCTTTGCCAGTTCCGCCAGCACCAACCCCGCCACGGCTCGGGCGCCTTTCTCGGAGAAATGCGTGCGGTCCTTCGGGCTGCAACTGAGATCCGCGCTCCCTTCATCCCCCAGCTTCTCGAAAAGCGCGCCGCTCAAAGTGTACAGGTCCACAACCGGCACTTTCTTCTCCTCTGCCACGCCCTTGATTGCCTCAGCATACGGCCGCAGTTCCTCCGTCAGCTTGCCCTTGTTGAACGTGCGCCTGTGCATGGGTGTAACCAGGATCGGCTGGGCGCCAACCTTCTGGAACGAGTCCACGTAGGTCTTTAGGAACTCCTTGAAGTCCGTTGCGGCATCGGTGGATTCCGGCCGGTCCTTGCCGTGTGAATCGTTATGGCCAAACTGGATCAAGGCGAAGTCCGCTGGCTCCTCCAGCGCCTTCTTTAACCGGCCTTCCTTGATGAAGGTCTTTGTGCTGCGGCCGGACACAGCCAGGTTCCGGATCGCCACGGGCTTCTTGAAGCCCTCTGCGAGCAGTTGGCCCCAGCCGCGGATTGGCGAATCAGCCGGGTAATCACACACGGTTGAATCGCCGAGAATGACAATGCGGAGAGGCTGGTTCTCGGCTGCGGGCTGCTCGGCGAATGCCCAGGCGGCAATGCCCGCAAGTACCGCCGCCAGCAATAAAGACAGATTTCGCATGTTGACCTCAAACACCTCTTGGATTTCGGCGGTGCGCAAGCGATCCCACCACGTGGTCAGTTCACTTCATCTGAAACCACACTGATCCCGGATATCGCCCCCGCGTAGCACCTGGAACGTTTCGCCGAACTTCTCCTTGAGTTCGCGCTGCCACTGGAAAGTCAGGTTGGCGGGGCAGATCACCAGAATGCGGTCGGCCAAGCCGCGCAGCTTCAGTTCGCGGATCAGCAGGCCCGCCATGACCGTCTTGCCGGCGCCGGCGTCATCGGCCAGCAGGAAGCGCACACGGGCAAGCTTCAGCAGGTAGTCGTAGACGGCTTCAAGCTGGTGCGGCAAGGGATCAACCCTAGAGATGGACAGGCCGAAGTAGGGGTCAAACTCGTAGGCGATCCCCAAGGAATACGCTTGCAAGCCCACGCGCAGAAGCTGGCCATCGCCGTCAAACGTTGAGGCCGTTTCCTGGATCTTAAGCGCGGCAAGATCGGCCTGCGTCAGGGTCACCTTCCGGAACTGTTCAGACTGGATTCCGACAAGACCCGCCGCCCAAGTCACTGGGCCTGTCTGGCGGACAGTCTCCACCCGCATCGGTTCGCTAAAAAGTGAGCCGGTAAGTACTTGGCCCTCTCGAATAGGTGCAGCTTCGCTCATGTCCACGCCCTGGCAGGTGGCCTTAACCTGCGTTGAACTAAACCGCTTCGCGGTGGAGCTATCGCCGGAAGCGTAACGTGGGGGTGAATGTCGCACGCCTTATGGATTCTTGAATAATGGTCTCCCAACGATTGCCTGTGTC
>JBEKKG010000733.1:0-4242 GCA_050010835.1 Planctomycetota bacterium | reverse complement strand
GTGCGCCTCGCGGTATTGCCCCTTGTGTATCGCCTCGTCGGCCGCTCCCAACGCCCGCGACTCGCTGTAATACAGCCAGCCCGAGACCCCGGCGGCCGCGAGCACACCCGCCACGAGCAGGTGCGCCAGCCAGACTTTGGTGCGCTGCCGGCCCAGCTCCGCGAGCTGCTGGGCAGCCCGCTTGCTCGCAGGATTGAGGCGCTGGACTTCCTGCCAGTACCCGAGTGCCGCGGAGAGCCGGTTGCGCGCCGCGGCGTCCTGCGCGCGGTCAATGAGCGCCTGCTCTTTGTCGCGGAGGTTGGTCAGGTCCTCCACCAGCCGCTTCACGTTGCGGTTCTGCGGGTCTGTCTCAGCCGCAACCTGGTAGGCGGCGAGCGCGCCTTCGAGGTCGCCCCGCGCGCGCAGTTGCTGCCCGTTGGCGGCGCAAGCGTCCACGATGCTCTTCATGGCTTGTGCATGGCCGGGCCGCAGCTCCAGGATGGGCCGCCAGGTCTCGACGGCTTTGGCGTAGTCCTGTTCCTGGCTGTGCTGAAACCCTTCCTTGAGCAAGAACTCGATGCGCTGCAGCTTCTGCAGGGTCTCCTTCTGCCCTATGCGCGCCGGTTCGCAGTTCGGGTTGGTCTTGAGCGCATCCTCGAATGAAGATACGGCTTCCTCCAGCCGCCCCTGGTGGCTGAAACTCTCCCCCTGTTCGGCGAGTTTCAGCGCGGGCACCACGACCGTGCGCAACTGCTCCACCTGCTTGCCATGCCCCTCATCACGCAGCTCCGCGGGCGTGGTATCCCAGATCTTGATGGCTTTCTCAAAGGCGCTGGCGGCGATGGCCGTGCGCAGGTCGTTGATCATGGTGCGCTTGGTGGCCAGCTTGGTATCGAGGTCTTTGAGCGCATTGCGCATGAGCTCGTCCGCCGGGTCCAACTCCACCAGCAGGCGGCATTCGCGGCTGGCTTCGACCAGCATGCCGCGCTTGAGCAGGTTCTCCATGGCCTGCCGCCGGGTGCCCAGTTCCTTCTGGATTTCCTGCGCCACGCGGTCGCGCGTGGCCTGGTCCAGGCTGGGCGCCTGGAGCGCCTGGCGATAGTACCGCAAGCCTGCAAGACGGTCGCCGCGCGTGAGCAACTCGTCCCCCCGGGCGACATTCTGGTAGCACTCCTCGGACGCAGAGAGGCCGTGCCCAGACATGCCCATCGTGCCGCTGGGCATCCGCAGGCCCGAGGAAGAATCGGCGGCCGGCAGGTGCGCGTGGGAGGCGGCCGCCACCGGCATACGCTGGCTGCCAGGCCGGGCCGGCGGACGCAGGGCCGGGTCGGTCGCGTCCACCCCGGACATGTCAAAGCGCGGCCCGCTTTCGCCCGCCGGGGGCGGCGCCAGAGGGGGCAGCCCCGGCAAAACCTGCGAGCGAACCGCCTCCCGCTGGCCCGAGACCGCCGCCGGAAGGCCGGGCCCCAGAGGGAGCGCGGCGGCCTTGCGCGCGGCGTCGAGCGCGTCGAGTACCTCCGTCATGGTCTGATAGCGGTGTTCGCAGCGCTTGGCCATCATCTTCACAATCACCGCCGAGATCGCGGGCGGCACGCTGTTGACGACCTCGTGCGGCGGAATGAGCGCCTCGTGCTTGTGGCGGTACATCATGGACATCGCCGTTTCCGCTTCGAACGGCAGGCGCCCGGTGACCAGGCGGTAGAAGGACCCGCCGAGGCTGTAAATATCCGAGCGGGCGTCCAGCTTCTTGCCGTCACACTGCTCGGGGCTCATGAACGCCGGCGTGCCCATCACCGCATCCACCGAGGTGGCGCCCGGCGCGGCATCCGCTTCCTTGGCCAAGCCGAAGTCGGAGACCTTGACGGTGTTCTTCTTGGTGAGCATCAAGTTCTCCGGCTTGATGTCGCGATGGACGATGCCCGCGGCTTGGGCGGCCTCCAGCCCTTGTGCCGCCTGGCGGATGTACTCCGTGGCTTCCTCCCAGGGGATGGCACCGCGGCGATCAGTCTGCATGTCCGCCAGGCTCTGGCCCTCGACCAGCTCCATAATCATGTAGTTGACGTGGTTGTCGTCGCCGACGTCATAAACCGCCAGGATGTTGGGATGGTTCACTTTGGCGATGGCCCGCGCTTCGGTCTGGAAGCGCGCGACGAAACTGAAGTTGTTGGCCAGGTGCGGCGCGAGCACCTTCAGCGCCACGATGCGGTCCAGGGACTTCTGCCGGGCTTTGTAGATCACACCCATGCCGCCCTGGCCTAGGACGTCCAGGATCTCGCAGCCGCCGACCGTAGTGCCGATTGCTGGATCAGTTGCCATTCTCTACCTGACGCCTCTGGCGCACGTCCGCGCTCATAGCGCGGCCAGGCCGCCGCCCTGCCTTCCCGCCTGCCCCACTAACTTGACCACGTCCCGCAAGCAAGTGGCGATTTTGTCGCGCACCCGGCGGTACATCTCCACGGCCCCCGGCTCCGGGTCGGTAATGTCCTCATTGCGCGCGGACAGCAGCCGGACGCGCTCCGCGCTGGCAGGCATCAAGGCCAGGATGCTGGCGCTCTGCCTGCGCGTCATGGTGAAGATCCAGTCGGCCTTGTCCACGTGCGACGGCGCCAGACTGCGTGAGCGGTGGCCTGAAAGATCCACTCCCACCTCGCGCATGACTTCCAGCGCCAGCCTGTCGGCCGGCCGGTTCTCAACCGCATTCGTGCCGGCGGACCAGACCAGGAAGGGCAGTTCGAGCCTGTCTTCCGTCGCGGCCGCGCCGGTCCCAGCCACCGTGCTGCGGTGCGCGTCGGCGATGCCCTGGCGGCAGAAACCTTCCGCCATCGGGCTGCGGCAGGTATTGCCCGTGCACACGAAAAGCACCGTGGGGCTGGCGGTCTCGAACAACTCCCGGCTGGGCACCAGCCCCTCGCGCTGCACGGACAGCGTTTCGTCCTGCACACGCACCACCGCCGAGGGCCGGCCTTGGCGCGCCGGCCCGCCGTCCAGGACCAAGGCGACCTGGCCATCCAGGGCCTCGCGCACCTGCTGGGCCGTGACCGGCTCCGCCGCGCCCGCACGGTTGGCGCTCGGGGTCGCCAACGGGAACCCGCAGCGCGCCAGAAGTGCCCGCGCGATGGGATGGTCCGGCAAGCGCAATCCCACCGTGCCCCCGCCGCGCCGCGGCAGCACCAGCGTCAGGGGGCCCGGCCAGTAGACCCGCGCGAGTTTTCGCGCAATGCGCGGGAAGCCCCCGCAAAGCGCTTCCGCCTGGCTCAACGACGGCACCAGCAGCGAGAAGGGCTTGTTTTCCTGGCGCCCTTTCACAGCCATCAATCTGGCCACCGCCTCCGCATTCCGGGCATCCGCCCCCAGGCCGTACACGGTTTCAGTGGGGAAAGCCACGAGCGCGCCGGCCTGGAGCAACTTGGCGGCGTGCGCAATCTTGCCTCCGTCACCCAGGCCGCCATCCAGAGCAAAATACTCGGTTCGCATCGTCGTCCGCTTTCAGCGTGGCCGCGCGCCGGGCGGGGACTGGCAGCCTCTCACAAGACGGCCGGAAACGTTTCCGCACGCCAGTCCTTGCCGGCCCCTTAATTTGTACGCCTCTGAGTGCCGGGACGCAATGCTTTTTCACTGCCGGCCAGGCATCAGGCATCAGGCTTCAGGCTTAGCGCGCGCGCGCCGATATCGCGCCGAAAATGCGCGCCCGCAAAGGAAATCCGCTCGACCGCCGCGTAGGCGCGCTTAGCCGCCTCCGGCAGCGACGCGGCCGTGGCCGTTACGCCCAGGACCCGCCCGCCGCTGGTGCTGAGACGCCCGTTCTTCGCGCGGGTTGTGCCCGCATGAAAAACCTGCAATTCGTATACGAAGGGGATAAAGGAAGCCGAATCGTTTCGTGGTTTAGGGAACATCTTCGAGGAATAGCATGCTGTGTAAACGCTGGACTCCCTGAGTCCGCTTTGATACTTCTTTATTCTGGAATCGACACGCTAGGCTTGCTGTCTGCGCCCAAAGGCATTCATGAAGCGTCAGGAAAGACTTTCACAGATTGGTGTGAAAAATACCTCTTGTCAAAATTGCAAACCATTGATGGTGAACCACTGACGGCCCTTGATCTTTGGGCGGCGCGTTGCGGTGTACTGCACACCTCCACCTCAGTTTCCAAACTTGGGCAAGAAGGAAAAGTGCACGAAATCTGGTATCAGTTTAAAGGCAAGGCCGGGGTGAACTTGATGACGAATACCAAACTACCAGCGCTAGGTTTGGACCTTATAGAACTCG
>JBEKKG010000732.1:0-4246 GCA_050010835.1 Planctomycetota bacterium | reverse complement strand
GATAGTACTTGCGGGCGGTGTCGAAGTCTCCCGCCTCGAATTCGGCGATGGTCCCTATCCTCCAGTAGCCCAGGGCCTTGTCCTGGTTGGGATTCAGCGGGTCGCGCTCCTCCGCCTCAACGGCCTTGATCATGGTGGCCAGGAGTTTCTCCGGTTGCCGCAAGGTGCCATAGCACTGCGCCAGCAACGAAAACGCCAGGCCGCTGAACGCGGAACCGGGCCGCTCAGCCAGGAAGCGCTCCAACGCCGCGGCGGCCTGCCGGGCATCGTCTGCGGAAAGCGTGGCCACGAATGTGGACTGGAGATAGATGAACGCTTCCTCTCCCGCCAAGTGGTTGGGGAAGCGCGCAATGCACTCCTCATACGCGCGGCGTACTGCGGCGTAGTCCGGGTCCGTGCCGACAGGCACGAGGTGTTTCATGCGCGCCAGCGCCAGCAGGCTCCAAGCCGCCAGGTCGTGGTCCGGGGCCTCGGCAAGCACACTCCTGAAAAGCGCCTCGGCCTTGGCAGGGTCGTCATCCGGGCGCCGCAGGTTCCAGGTGGTCGCCAAGCCATACAGCCCCCGCAGCCGGGCGTCGCTTTTCGCAGGCGCACGGGCGGCGGCCTCAAAAGCACTTAGCGCACGATTGAACTCGCCCAGGCGGTAGGCTTCCCAGCCCGCCGCAACTTGTTGTTCGGGATCTCCAAGGTTTTGACGTTCCGCGCAACCTCCGCACGCGAGGACAAGCACCAGGCCAAAAGCCCAACCACGCTGTGTTTCGCGCCGGGAGTCCATGTCGTGACCGTTATGCTAAACCGGCGGCGCCGGGACTACAATGCTCGATTCTCTCCGGACTTTTGCCATTTGGAGCTTGAACCTGAAAGTGTTATACTGGGGCTTGGAGGTGAGGTTCTCTGCGCGGTTAGTTCCGGGTCTTGTGGACGCTGGCCCATGCTGATTCATTTCTGCGAAACGTGCAGGCTGCGCATCGCGCCGGCGGAACTGGAAGCGCACACCGCTGTCTTCATAGACGAGAACATGGCGCTCTGCGCCAAGTGCGCCGCTGCACGCAAGCCGCAGACCCAAGGCGGCATTACCAAACAACTGGGCGAAGGGATCGTGGCCGCATCCGCGGCCTCGTCGAGTGCGCGGCTGGGGCGTGCAAACTTGCGGCCGGGTGGGACCGTCGCAACTCAGGCAGCCGCAATACCGGCGCAGCGCGGCCTGAAACCGGCAATCTGGATTTGCGCAGGCGGGCTGGTTCTGTTCGTGGCCGGCGTGCTGTTCGTTTTCTCCGGTGGCGACAGCCCCTCCGCCAGTGGCAACTCGGCCACCGCCGGCCAGGAAGAGAAGGCGAAGCCTGCCGGGTTGCCGGCAAGCCAGAAACCGTCAGCGCGCCTCGCTGACAAGACGGAGCCTGGCAATGCCGACCGCAAGACGCCGTCGTGGCTGAGCACTAACGCGCCGCCACCTGCCGGCGAGCACGAGCCGCCGACAGCCGCTGGGGCTGCGCCTCACTCGAAAGAGGTGACGGAGGCAGCGCCCTCCGGACTGAACCTGGCCCCGGCAGTCGAAGCGCCCAAATTCGCTCCCATCGTCGTTAAGGACGCGCCCAACGAGAGAATCTGGGTCGAGGACGCATTGCCTCCGGGCGCCAACGCCAGCGGCACGCTGAAGGCCGACTCGTGGAAGTGGGTCAAGCAGCCCGGCCCGGTCTACAGCGGGACGCTTTCGCACACGATGCGCGTCTATGAGGGGCAGGAGAAGCCCACGGTTGTGCAGCAGCACTTCTTCCAAGATGCCAATCCGCCGCTGCCGGTCAACCCGTGGGACGTGCTCTTCTGTTACGTTTACCTCGACCCCAAAGACCCGCCCAAAGAAGTCATGCTGGAATGGCAATCCCGCGGCAGTTGGGAACACAGGGCCTACTGGGGCGAGGACCTGATTCCGATGGGCAACAATCTCTCGCCCAGCCGCCTGCCAGCCGGTCCCTTGCCGAAACCCGGTGAATGGGTGCGGCTGGAAGTGCGCGCCGGCGAGATTGGGATTGAGTTTGTGGACGAGCCCGTCACCGGCTGGTCCTTCGACGAATTGGGCGGCACGGTGTACTTCGATAGGGCCGGCGTGGCCAGCAAACCCAAGCCCGCCGTGCAAGCGGGAGCTGTGGCCGCAGTGGCCGCGAAGGGCGCCGGAGCGCCAACGGCGGGCTACATTGCCAGTTCTCTCAAGAAGTGGTCGGTGAAAGACCTTCAGGGCGGAGGGGACTGCCCGAATTTCATGAACAAGGGGAAGAACGGAAAAGCCATCTGGGGCAAGCGCACTAATCTGCCTACGCTATCGGCAACGTGCGAACTGGGATTTGGACGCTACGGGCCCGGTACGCTGATTATCACCAGTCTGCGTCACGATAGGAAGGAGCCGTGCCTGATCGCCATTCTCGTCAACGGGCAGGAGATATTCTCAGGCCCTAATCCGGCCACCACTTGGGAATGGGCCGAGCAGAAGTTCACTGTGCCCAGTGGCCTGTTGCGCACCGGCAAGAACGAGATCCGCATCAACAACACAGAGGATTCAAACAAGATGGGAGCCTCCCCTTGGTTTATGGCGAATGCAATGGAACTGCAGGGCGCCTTGCTGCCGGAGTTCCCGCCGATCGTCAGCGAATCGCAACGCAGTGCCTTCCAGGCCTACGACCACACCTACGAACTGCTGGCCAAGAAAGACCTCGAACCTGCCGCGCGGCTGGAGCAGGCGCTGCGGGCGGCAAAGAGCGCCGCGGGGCCCGAATTGGGACCGCTGATAAGCGCCCTGGAGAAGGCACAAGCACTTTATGGGCAGGCTCTCGCCAACATGGCCAAGACGCCGCCGGCGGAAGCGGTGCAAGTCGCGAAGCTGAAGCTGACCGGCAACATCGCGCGCGTGGCGGGCAACAAAGCCTTCATCAAGTCAGAGGGCATTGAAATGCCGGTGAACGTGGGGTTGTTGCCGCAGTCCGTTTTCCTGAAAGCCCTGGCCTGCGACGAATCCAAGCCTGCCGGCCTGAGCGACAAAGCGGCTTGTCTCTTCGGCTTGGGCAACGCCGAGGAGGCCCGGGAACTCCTCAAGCCGCTGAAGAAGGAGAATGTCCCCGCCTGGGCCGCGCTCTTCGACCAGCGCGCCGCCCTGGACCGGCTGCTGAAGTTCGAATCGCTGGTCGCTACTGTCGAGGAGGCCATGAAGAACGCGAGACCTGCGGACGCGCTCGCCACCCTTGAAACTCTGAGAAAAGAATATGCGGATCTGGTCGAAGCCAATAAAGAGCGCATGGCCTACCTGGGCGCTGCGGCGGAAGGCCCAAAGAAGTGAAATAGGCATATCCGTTCAGTGTCCGAGCCGCGCGCGTAAGCAAGCGGTAATGCCCGCTCCCTCACGGTCGCGGCTCGGAAATTGAAAGGTTGCCAATTGGCCCAAGAGGAGAACCTGTCATGAAGTCCAAGACACATTGCATCGGCCTGCTGACTTCCGGCGGCGACTGTCCTGGCTTGAACGCCGCCATCCGCGGCGTCACCAAAGCCGCGATCTCGGAGTATGGCATGCAGGTGATCGGGGTGTTGGACGGCTTCCGCGGGCTGGTCGAAGGGCGCACCCTTGTGCTGGACGGCGGCCTGGTCAGCAACATCCTGACGCACGGCGGCACAATCCTGGGCACCAGCCGCGACAAGCCGCGCAAAATGGACATGGGCGGCGAGGTGCTGGACATGACCGCCACCGCGGTGGCCAACGCCAAGCGCCTGGGCATGGACTGCCTGGTCTGCCTGGGTGGCGGCGGCACCCAGAAGAACGCGCTGCACCTGCACAAAGCCGGCGGCCTGAACGTGCTCACTCTCCCCAAGACCATTGACAACGACGTGCCGGAGACCGACATCTCCTTCGGTTTCGACACCGCTATGGCCATTGCCACCGAAGCCATTGACCGGCTGCACACGACCGCGACCAGCCATCAGCGCCTGATTGTCTGCGAGGTCATGGGCCATCAAGCCGGCTGGCTGGCTTTGGGAGCAGGAATTGCCGGCGGCGCCGATGTGATCCTGATTCCCGAAATCCCTTATGATCTGAAGGTGATCAGCGAGTTCCTCCGCGAGCGGCGCCGCAATGGCAAACGCTTCTCTATTGTGGCCCTGGCGGAGGGCGCCCGGGACAAAGACGAACGCGAGCCCAAGAAAGCCCCAGAGGAGGCGCCCAAGGGCAAGCCGCCGCTGCACGATTACGAAGTGGAGTTGGTCCAGG
>JBEKKG010000731.1:0-4253 GCA_050010835.1 Planctomycetota bacterium | reverse complement strand
TGTTTGCCCGCGGCCCCAAAAACTTCACAAGCCTGCTTCACGTCCTGGTCGCGATCGAGTCTGCAAACGAGAACATCGCCGCCGCTGGCCACGACCGCGAGCCCTTCCACGCCCACCAACGCCACCCGCTTCCCTGGCGCAAAGACGACGTTGCCGCGCGCGCCTGCGGAGAAGAGCTCCGCCCCCGGGGCGCAGGCGTTGCCACTGCCGCGTTCCAGGTGTTCCCCGACGGCGCTCCAGGAGCCGATGTCGTCCCACTCGAAATCCGCAACCACCGCCGCGATGTTCTGCGCGTGCTCCATGATGCCGAAATCAATGGAAATCTTCTGCAACGCGGGGAACAGAGCGCGGAGCAGGCCGGCCCATTTTCTTCCGCCCGGCGCAACGCCGTTGAAGGCCCCGATCAGGGCCCTGTGGCCTGGGAGTTGCCGCGCGAACTCCGCCAGCAAGGCCTCCAGAGTCCAGAGGAAGATGCCGCCATTCCAGTAGTACTTGCCTGAGGCCACGTAGCCTGCCGCCGTCTGCAAGTCGGGTTTCTCGCGGAAGCCCAGCGCCTGGAATACCCGGGGCAGATTGGCGCTTTCCGGTTTCCGGTCTTCGATTTCGGTCCCGCAGTGGATGTAGCCATACCCGGTGGCCGGCTTGCGCGGTACGATGCCGAAAGTGACGAACGCGTTCCGTTGCGCGGCAGTCAGGGCCCCGGCCGCAACGCACTCCCGAAAACGTGACAGCGGGCGGATGATGTGGTCGCCGGGCAAAACCAGCATGATGTTCTTGGGGCCGCCGGTTTTGGGGTGCGGCGCCTTGGCGCCGCTTTGAAGTTCCTGATTTCCCAGCGTGCCGAGGATGGCTGCGGCAGACAGTGCGATGGCGCCCGCCGTGTCGCGAGGGAGGGGTTCGACGAGCAGATTGCACTTGGGCAACTCGGGCAGGGAACGGCGCACGAGCGCAGCCTGGGCAATGCCGGCGACGACAAAACAATCCAGCGCCGGCGCCACCGCGCGCGCGCGTTCCCAAGCCTGCTCCAGCAGGCTCTGCCCGCCAAACAGCCGCAGATCCCACTTCGGCCTCTTGCGGTTGGATGCGGGCCACAGGCGCGAGGAGGCCCCGCCGGCCAGGATCACGGGAAAGATGCGCACGTGTTCGCTCAACTCCATCAGTGCCCGGTAGTCTCAGGCTCCAAGCCTTAAAGTCAAAGGCTAACTTGAGTTTAATGCAAACTCGTGTATACTATACAAGCTGAGCATTGTTGTTGGAGGCCGGTGACTGGCGCCACTGGTTCCTGTGTTCTCGTATGGGGGATGAGAGCCCTATGACATCTGAAACAACGGACGGAGGTCCGATCCAGGACTGTCTCTTCGGCTCCTTGGCCGTGGGTTACCATTTTGTCCAGGAGCGGCAGGTTGAAGAAGCCCTGCTGATCCAAAGGGAGTTGTACCAGTCGGGGAAACCCGTTCCGCGCCTCGGCGAGGTCCTGGCCCAGCGCGGCTACATCACCGCTGAGCAGGTGCAGGCCGTCCTGAAGGGCCAGGTGGCGGCCGTGCCCCAGCTCTTCGGCGAGCTGGCCATCGTCATGCAGTTCTGTTCGCGGGTCGAAGTGGAAACCGCGCTTAAGGTGCAGAAACAGATGCAGGCCGAGGGGCGCCAGCAGCGCCTGGGCGAAATCCTGGTGGCGCGCGGCGCCTTGTTCCCCCGCCAGGTCCATGCGGTCTTGCGCCAGCAGGGCAAGGTCCTTGTCGCCTGCTCCAATTGCGGCGCCAGGCTTAACGTCAGCGGCATCCTCGCCGGAGACGCGGTGAATTGTCCGCGCTGCCACACCGCCTTCCGCATGCCCTCCTCTTCCGGAGCGGAGGAAAACGTGCGGGTTGATATCAGCGGCACCGCCCCGATCGTCGGCCCCCCCGTGGCGCAGGAGAACCTCGGCAGTGCTCCCGCAACCCTCATCGGCCAGTATCAGCTCGGAGCCCAACTGGGCCGCGACAGCTCCGGGGTCCTCTACAAGGCGCTTGCGCCGCAGACTGGCACTCAGGTCGCCTTGCGCATACTCAGGCCCGCCATCACACGCAGCAGCGAGACCAAGGAACAATGGCTCTCTGCGGGCGAAGCCGCCAGCGAATTGGTCCATCCCAATCTCCAGCGCATACTGGAGATCAATGAGGACCACGGCCGCATCTATCTCGCCATGGAATTTGTGGACGGCGAATCGCTGCGCCGCAGCATGGCCAAGCGCGGCAAGTTCCCCGTCTCGGAAACGCTCGGCATCCTCCACCAGATGGCCGAGGCGCTGGCCTATGGCCACGCCCAAGGTTTCCTGCACGGCGATCTCCGTCCCGCGCATGTGCTGCTGGGCAACGACGGCATCGTGCGCATTTCCGGGCTGGGAACGCCCAAAAATATTTCTCAGAATCTGCAACTTTTGCTGAGGCAGGAGGGCGACGAAGAAGCCCTGCCGCTCTACACGCCGCCGGAACTGTTCATAAGCGAGGCCCACGCGGACCAGCGCTCGGACATCTTCAGCCTTGGGGCCATCGGCTACCATTTGCTCAGCGGCCTGCCGCCGCACCAAGGCACGAACGTGCTCCAGATTGGCCTGAAGATGGCCTCTGAACTCGTGCGTCCGCCGCGCGAGCTTGAGCCTGCGGTGCCCCCTTATGTGGACCGGCTTATCTGCAAGTGCCTCGAACCCGAGCCTGACGACAGATACCAAGCCGTGGACGGGCTGCTGGCGGACCTGGGCAAAGCGCGCCAGGCGCTGCTGGCGGAGGCGGCGGATGAGCCTGCCATCGTCCCGCCGCGACAGGCGCGCCCGCTGCGGGTCGCCCCTGCACGCGCGCGCGAAAGGAGCGCCGCAGCAGGCTACGCCAGAAGCCCGCTCCGCACTCACCAGCCTCGTGGCAGGCCGGGCGCGGGCGCTCCAGGACAGCGCAAACAGGCCAAACTGGGGCCGGGCCTCACGATCGCGATGGTGCTGGCCGGCATTTGTGCCATACTGCTGCTGGGTGCGGTGCTCTACTACCCTCTCTCGCGCTCTTCGACACCCAGCAACCCGTTCTTGCCCAAAGACGCCGCCCCGCCTGACAACACGGCCAAGCCCAAGGGCGAACCAGCCCGGCCCGCCGAACCAGCCAAGCCGAAAAGCGGACCTGCCGCGCCTGGCGAACCAGCCAAGGCCAGAAGCGAATCCGATGCCCCTGTGGACCCCCCCAAGCCCAAGAGCGAACTGGCCACGCCGCCACCCAAGCAGGCCTCTGATCCAGCGGCCGGCCAGGAGTGGCGCAACCTTCAGACGTTCATCGCGGAGAATGGCCAGGACCACTTGGGCATTGTCCAGCGCCTGGAGGACTTCAAGCGCAAGTTCGCGGATGCGCCCGGCGCCGCCGCCCAGATGCGCGAGGCCCAGCAGTTGCTTGAAAAGCACAGCGGATTGGGTGCGAACGTCTCCTTGCCGGCGCTGCGGGCCGCCGTGGAGAAGCTGCTCGAAGCGGACAAGTTCGCTGACGCCGACAAGAAGGTGGAGCGCTGGCAGCAGCAATGGCGCCACGAAGGCGCCACCGCGCAGACAGCCAAGGCGCTGCTGGCGGAGAACGCGGCCAAACAGAAACAGCGCGCCGAGGACTGCATGGCCAAGGCGCTGGCCCTGCGCAAAGAGAAGAAGTGGGACGAAGCGCAAGCGCTCTACAAAAGCCTCCTCGAGAACTTCGCCCCGGAATTCACCAAGGCGGCGCGCCAGGCCCAGGCTGATGCGCTGGCAGAAGCCAAGGCCGCGCCTGAAGCCAAGACGGCTGAAGCCAAGACCGCGCCTGAAGCCAAGACCGCGCCTGAAGCAGCCCCCCTGGGGCGCCTTCAGCAATTGAGCGCTCAAGTGGATGCTGCGCTGAAAAAGTTCGACCTGGAGAAGTGCAAGAAGGTGTTGGACGCCGGCGCTCCGCGGCTGCCCGATACGCCGCCGGAGGCGCAGCTTCAGGAACTGAATGGGGATCTCAACCGGCTCCTCGAGTTGCGGGACCGGATTCTCAAAGGCAGCAAGGACAGCAAGTTCTCGCTCCCGCGGGTAAGATACCATGGCCAGGCCTATACGGCGCTGGGATTGGCTGAAAAGGGCCCTATCATCGAAGCGGGTGGCGGCAAGGCCCCCTTAGCCTGGTCCGATGTTGACCCGGACGACGTAGGGGAAATCGCGCGCCGGGCCAGCAACCCCGAGAGCGGCCCCGAGACGACGAAGCCGAGCATGAACGGCGTCATGTAGATGCCCG
>JBEKKG010000730.1:0-4258 GCA_050010835.1 Planctomycetota bacterium | reverse complement strand
CATTTCCACGGCGCCGTCGTGCCCGTGCCGACGAGATAGTAGATGCCGTCCGGGCCAAGCATCACACACGTGTCGCGCATCCAGGTGTCAATGATCGGCTTGATGCCCTCGGGCAGCCTCATGTCGCGCTGGGGCAGCAGATCGAAGAGGCCCACATCGAGCTGCCCCTTGCCGGGCTCGGCGTGACCATGCACAGCGATGACGTTTCGCCCCACCACGCCGTTGCCGCAGCGCAACAGTTCGACGTTGTGGGATGCTCCACGCCGTTCAGCAACGGGGTTGCCGTTCAGGAACACAGTCGCGTCGCCTGCGTGCGGGAGCGCGATCCACGGATCGTACAGTCTCGCGGTGTCGAGCGTGAACTCGTGCCGCATCCAGATGTCGGGACCGTTCCATGCCGTGCTGATCGGCGAGGAATCATCAGGAAGGCCCGGCCCCGTTCTTACGGGACCGAACGCAGTCTTTCCTTTGCTCCACGCGGAAGCGTCGAACGAAGGCTTCTGCCAGTCACCCTTCGGCTGCGTCGCTGTGTACTGCCATTCGCTTCCACCAGCCAACCCCGATGGCACGATCATCGTGAGCCGAGGAATGGCGACACGTTTCCAAGGCTCATTGAAGCGCGCCACCAAGCTTCCCAGGTCCAGCTTGATCGCCTCTCGATCACTGCTGACCAAGCCGGAATAGTCGTCGCCGGCGTCAGCGAACTGCTTGTAGATGAACCCGCTCAGATCCGCCCTCATCGCATAGTCAGCCATCATGCCAGCCAAGGCATTGTACGCGGAAGCGATCTGCCCCGGCGCCTCAGCGGTGTTGGGAGTCCATTCGTGGCCACGCACCGGCTCGTGTGCGTCGCCGATGGGCGAAAGAATCGTGGCCTGTTTCGACGTCCCGGCCTTCTCAACATCAGCCGTCCTGATTTCGCGAATATCGCCGTTGGGACCGCCAACAACCAGCCGCGTCGGGTCGCTCTTGCGAATGGTGTCCGTCAGTTGCTTTGCCGCGTCGGCATTCAGTCCCGCCGGCAGGACCCACGCGATAATCGCCGGATGGTTGAACAGTTCAGTGATGATGCGAGGGTATTCCTGGAGGAGTTGCGGCGTGTCGCCCGCGGGCAATTCCTGCAAGACCAGCACTCCCAGGCGGTCGGCCCAAAAATACCACTGCTCCTGGTCCGTGTGGAGCGCCTTGCGGACCGTGTTGAAGCCGAACTGCTTCATCTTCTCGATGTCGCGCCTGATGGCTTCGATATACGGTGCCGTGCTGCCGCCGTCCGGCCACCAGCCAGCGTCCAACACGCCGGTGAGGAACACGGGCTTGTTGTTGAGCAGCACGACCGTTGCGTCGTTTTCGCCCTTGCCCAGCGACACTTTGCGCACAGCGAACAGACTGAAGACCGAGTCGAGAAGCTGCTTGCCGCGCGTGACCGTGGCGCGGTATTCGTAGGTGAATGGCCTGTCGGGACGCCACGGCCTCAGGTTCTCGATCTTCAGCGTCAGTTCCTCGCCCATCTTCCCGCCGGCGCGCGCGACCTCAAAGCTGCGGTCGTACGCGATCACCTCGACGGAGTCCTGCTCCGTGGCCGGCCCGCTGGGCGTGACGCGGACGCTAGACCCGTCAACATCCGGCACGAACTTCAGCGACTCGATGTGGCTGGTGCGGACGGCTTCAATCCACGCGGGTTTGTAGATGCCTGTGGGCCCTGGGAGCGCCGGCGTCTCGCCGGCACGTGCCGGCGGGACGCCGGCGCTCCCAGGCGTCGCCGCCACGACGATCTCCATCGTGTGCTTGCCTTTCTCCGTGACCACGTCCGTGACATCGAAGCTGAATCCGTCGTTGCTGCCCTCATGCGTACCGACTGCCTTGCCGTTGGCGAAGACGGCGGCAGTGCCGCTCACGCCGCCGAAGCGCAGCATCAGTCTGGAGTTCTGGCCCTTGAGCCAATCCGTGCCCCAGGGAAGTTCGCAGGAGATGCGATACCAGAGCTTCTCATTCGGGGCGACGCTGCGCTTCACGCCCGACAACGCAGACTCGATGGGAAACGGCGCCATGATCTTGCCCTGGTACTCAACTGGCGGCTGCGTGACGGCAGCGTCAGTGACGGCGTAATCCCACAGGCCCGCCAGGTTCCTGCCATCGTGATGCCGCGTCAGCAGCGGCCGCGGGTAGAACTCGTACAGTGGGATTTCCTTGGGCGAGACCTTCTCCGCGAACCTGGTCACGAGCGGCGACGGCGCGGGCTGCCATTTCTCCTCTGCCGTTGCGGCAACGCAGGCCAGCGCGAGTATCATGGAAATAAAAAGTGGGCCCCTCATGCGCGTACTCCCCATCCCCCTACCTCGGTTGCATGTCGCAGAATGTAGCGCAGACTTCCAGTCTGCTGTATCGCGGGCTTCCAGCCCGCAGAACATCCCTTGATTCTCTGGACGTTCACGGCAATGCAAGCCCTGCCGACTGGAAGTCGGCGACACAGCAGGCTGGAAGCCTGCGCTACTCTTCGTACTCCGCACCCAGCAACATCACCCTTCAGCGGCACAACATGCCGGCTGGAATCGGCTGCTTGCTCAAACCTGGGCCGGAGATCGTCAGGTTGGGCTTCGTGCCCTGCCAGTAGTACTCTTTCCAGTTCTCGAAGTCGCTCATCAGATGCACGTTCTGCTGATTGATGTAAACGGCCTTCAGCGCGTGTTTGCCCGCCTTGAGCGGCAGCGACCACGCGCCGAAGTTGTGCGCCTGCGTGGCGGGATACCACTCTTTGCCGCCAAGGTACACGCGCAAGTCGTAGCCTGCGTGTACCGACGGCGTGATGAACTCCGGCGGCGCGTGGAGCGAGTACACGCCGTCCTTGGGGACATCGAGGAATCCGGTGTAGACGAACGCGAAGCCGCCGTTCTTGTTTTTCGTCGCGCTGACGTCGAAGAGTTCGCTGCACGTCCCGCTGCCCGCTGCTTTCAGCGCGTCGAGATTGAACGCGGAGATCGGCCACGTGCCGTCGTCCTCATAGCACGTGAATGCCAGCCCCGGCTTGGTCTCGCCGGGCTTCGCCGGCTCCCACGGCGGCTCCTTGGTGAAGACGGCCCGCATCACGGCGGACACTTTCGTGCTGTCGGAAGTCTGCGGCACCTGTGTGACGCCTTTGCGGAACGCGCGCGCTTTGACGACCGTAGTCTTTTGAATCGCGAACGGCTCGCGATACAGCGGCGAATCGCCGCCAGGATCGGAGCCATCCAGGGTGTAGCGGAGCTCCGTCTGCGGTTCGCTGTGCGAGAGCATCACCTTGAGTTCGTCGCTGAAACGGTCCTCCGCAGGCGCGACCTGCGGCAATTCGAGCGGTACGTAGATGGGCTCGCACTTCTCCAGTTTGCCGCGGGTTAACAAGAACTCGAAGTCCGGACCAGGTATCGCCTGCTTGGCGCCGCAGTGGGCCATGTCTTTGCAGCCTAGCGCCACGCCGCGCTTGCAGCCATCAGCCATCGCGACCACCAAGAATGCCTCGGCATCGAACCAGATACTATCCTGTGTGGCTGGTTTGGGTGGGCCTTTGAAGAAAGGCGCGGCCTGGAACTCTACCTTCACGCCTCCAGGAATTGTCGCGCTGAAGCTGCACTCTCCTTTGGCGTCCTGATTGGGCGTCACATTCGCCAAGTCCGGCGCAACTTCGCCGTCCTCAAACTTGCGGGGGTAGAGTGCCGTGACGACTATAAAGTCGCCGCTCTTCTTGATTGTCTTGAAAGCGGAGCCAGTCTTCTCCAGCGGTTCGGCACAGAAGCTGTAAAGGGAAAGGTTCGGCCCACTGGGATTGTCTGTCTTGATGCTCTGCGTCTTGGCGTCCACCTTGATCTGGTTTCCCGTGAAGCCGGGATAACGCTTCGCATCGTCGCCACCTGGACAGTAGAAGGGCCAAACCCATTCGTAGTTGTGCTCCGTGGGGCTTTTGAGGCGGTCTATCACGATCCATAGCCCCAGCTTGCGCGCGAAGATAATCTGGCGCTGATGCGAGACGTCACCTATGAAGACGTTGGGCGCCGTGCGCGCAAAGGGACCGCTGTATTGGCCTTCGAGCACATCGAAGAACTCCGACGTGTGCCAGCGCCGTCTCAGCGACGTGCGGTATGCGTTGGCCGAGCCCGCGCGGCCATAGACCGGGCGGAAGATATCGTTGCGGTATGCCTCCGGCGCAGCGCGGTAGTTGTTGTCGCTCATTTGCGCCAGGCCATCCACAGTGATCGGCGAACTGGGGTTGGCCAGCAAGTGCCGGCCA
>JBEKKG010000729.1:0-4749 GCA_050010835.1 Planctomycetota bacterium | reverse complement strand
CCCCTCGCCAGGGAGAGCAATGTCTTGCGACCAGCACCGGGGTCGGTGCGCAATTGCGGGGGCGCTGTTTACGCCACTTCTGCGCGGGAAGTGCCTGTGGGGCGAGGCACCTCGAGCCGCGCCCGGATTGCCGGCCAGCGAAGCGGCGTAAACAGCGTCCGCCTTTTGGCGGGAGGTTGCCCGGGTAGTGCGTGCGCGCATTTCTTGTGTGGCGGGAGGGCCGCAGCCGAGCCAGAGAAACAGCAAAATCCGCCTCCTCCCACCAGCCGACCGGGATGCGCTGCCACAAGCCGGCGGGCTCCGCCGGGATCACTTGCGAGGGCGAGCCATTCATACTAATTAGATGAATGAGTGGGCGGGTTCGTTCCCGGGAAAACGTGAAATCGTGGTGCGCGTCGTGATTGGCCGTTGTCAGGATGCCCTCAGACGCAGCAGCCGGAATCGAAATAGCTAAGATTTTCAGGAACTTTCATGGCAGCTCGCGAACTGGACTTTCAGAGTCTCGTGGACCTCCATTACGGCCCTTTGTACCGATTTGCCATGAGCCTGACACGTGCGGAAAGCGACGCCTGCGACCTGGTCCAGCAGACCTTCCTGACCTGGGCGACTAAAGGTCATCAGTTGCAGGATGTATCCAAGGTGAAGTCGTGGTTGTACACCACTTTGCACCGGGCCTTCCTGGAATCGCGGCGGCGCACCACGCGCTTTCCCCATCTCGAAATCACTAAAGCCGAGGCCGAACTGCCCAGCGTGGAGCCGGATATGGTCAGCGCCTTGGACGCGCAGGACGTGCTCCAGTTGCTCGGCCAGGTGGATGAACAATTCCAGGCGGCAGTGGCGTTGTTCTACCTGGAGGATTATTCCTACAACGAGATCGCCGCCATCCTTGATATTCCCCTGGGTACCGTGAAGTCGCGCATCGCCCGCGGGCTGGGCCAGTTGAAGGAACTGGTGTTGCGGAAGACGCCATCGGTCGGCAAGGCCAAGAAAGGCGGGACATGAATAGTTCGCAAGCCAAAGAAGTTCTGCTGCTCTATCGGCCCAGCACCGCCGACGCGGCCGACCCGCAGATCGCCGAGGCCTTGGAGTTGGCGGGTCGGGACCCGGAACTGGGGAGCTGGTTGGAGCAGCATCGCGCTTTTCAGAAGGCCATGCGCGCCAAGTTCCAGCAGATCGAGGCGCCCGCCCACCTGAAGGCCAGCCTCCTGATCCGGGGGGCCGCGCAGCCAAAAGCCATCCCCCTCCCGGCCTGGTGGCGCCGCCCAATCTGGCTGACGGCAGCGGCGGCGGTGTTGGTCCTGTGCGGCGAACGGCTCAAAAGTGGTCTGAAGATCACGCTATAAAACTACCTCGTGGTTCTTGGATGAGAGCAGCAAGAAAGCCGGCGGGGGTTTCCGCCGGCTGTGGTGGTTGAGGCTGCGAGTCAGGATTCGCTCAGTTGGTCTTTCATGCGATAGCTCCTGCCTTCCATGACAACGGTTTCAGCGTGATGGAGCAAGCGGTCCAGCACGGCGGAGGTAATGGTCGAGTCGTTGTTGAAGATACGTGCCCAGTTCTTATAGGGCTGGTTGGTCGTGATCACGGTCGAACCCTTCTCGTAGCGGCCGCTAATAATCTGAAAGAGGAGATCGGCGCCAGTTTTGTCGATAGGCAGATAGCCCAATTCGTCCATGACCAACAAGGTGGGAGCCAGGAACTTTTTGAGTTCGGCTTTGAGGCGGGATTGGGTTTGGGCGGCGCTCAGGGTGTTGATGGCCTCGACGGCGGTGGTGAAGAGTACGGCGTGACCTTGGAGGCAGGCGGTGTGACCCAGGGCGGTAGCCAGATGGGTTTTACCCAAGCCGACCCCGCCGATGAAGATCACGCTGGCTTTGTCTTTGAGGAAGGCCAGGCGGAAGAGGTTCTGCACCTGGGCCTGGTTGATTTTCTTGGGCCAGCTCCAGTTGAACTGGTCGAGGGTTTTGATGACCGGGAAGTGCGCAGCGGCGATGCGCCGGGCAATGTGCCGGTCATGACGACGCTGGGTTTCGCCTTCCACCAACCGGGCCATATATTGGACCGGAGTCCACTGCTGGCGGGCCGCTTCGTCCGCCAAGGATTGGAAGTGTTGGACGATGAACGGCAGATAGAGTGCTTTAAGCTGTTGGGTCAGTTGTTGTTCGTCGGGGTTCATGGTGAGGTCGAGGTAAAGGGTTATTCGAGTTAGGAAGCTCGGTGATCCGTTGGTAGAGCGAGAGGTCCGGCTCGGGCAGATCCAGTTCGAGCAAATCGGAGGCCCGGGTCAAGTGCAGGGCGCCTGGTTCGGGCAGTGGGCGGGCGCGCTGTTCCAGGATGTTGGCGATGTATTCGCAACTGTAAGCCTGGTGGTGGTGCGCGTCCTGGAGGGCGCGCGTGACCTTGTCGGCGCCGTAGATTTCCAGCAAGGCGAGGATTTTCTGGACATGATGCCGGGCGTTGAGCCGGCGCTGCCGCAGTTGCTCGTAGTATTCCGGGGCTTGCGGGCACAGACTCAGGAAGCGGTGCAAGAGCAGTTGCTCACGGGCCTTGAGTCGTTGTTCGAGCAAGGGGCGAGCGTGGTCGGGATGCTCGAAGTCGCGATGCCGGTCGTAAGCGCGGACATGCTCGGCCACACACTGATCCTGGTGATAGAAGGCCAAGCGCTCTGGATAAATCCGGGCCACCACCGTAGCGCCGGCCAGGTGAGCGGGCACCGAGTAGCGGTTGGCCTCAAAGACCACACGGAAGCGGCTATTGACCGGCAACGAGCGGATCGTGGCTACGTCATAGGGCAGCGGCGGCAGCGGCTGGAGCCGAAGTTTTTCCTGAGCAAAGAGCTCGAGCGGCGTTTTATGGGTTTGGCCGTGGACGCGCACGTTGGCGATGGTTTCCAGCCAGTGGCGCGCCGCCGGGTTCAACGCGGCCCACGGGGGCAGTTCCAACCCGCGCAGGAAGTTCTGCTGGGTGAACTTGACGGCGTTTTCGACGCGCCCCTTTTCGTGGGCCTGGCGTACGCCGCAGGCGCGGATTTTAAAGCCGTAATGGCGGGCAAAATCCAAGTAGCGGGCATTGAACTGGGCGGGTTGGCCCACGGGATGGCTCAGCACGGCGGTCTTGCAGTTGTCCACCATCACGCTCTCGGGCACGCCGCCAAAGAAGCGGAACGCGTTCTGGTGACATTGCAGGAACTGCTCCTGGCTCTGGCCCAGGGTGAACTCGACGTAGAGCATCCGGCTGTAGCAGAGCACGGCCACGAAAAAGGAGAGCCGCCGGTGGGTCGAACCGACCGGGAGGGTGCCCCAACTGCCCCAATCGATCTGCAGACATTCCCCGGGGGCAAACTGCAGCGAGAGGAACGCCTGGACAGGCTTGGGCCGGACCCGTCGGACATAATCGCACACGATGGTGTAGCGCACCTCCAGGCCCTCGGCCTGCAACCGTTGGAGTACTTGCTGCGCGCTCAGATCGTGCGCTTCGAGCCAAGCACGGATGCGTGGCTTGTAGGGATCGAGTTTGCTGCCCCGCCCAAGGCGTTGGACCGGGTGATAATCGTGCTTGAGCCAGTAGCGAACCGTTTTCTTATTCAACTGAAGTTGGCGGGCGATCTGACTGGCCCTGAGCTTCTGGTCCTGACTCAGGGAACGGATCTGACAATACAGGGCATAGTCGATCATGGCTGGACTCCTTGGTTCTCCAGCACCTGGGCCAGGATGTCCTTGAGGCTGCGCGTCTGGCCCGAGCGCGGCGGCAGCGAGGGCGGTGCTGGCTCTTCCAAGGCCAGCACCTGATAAAGGGGCGCTTGATAAACCAGCAGCCCCGCCTGGCACAACTGCGCCCGTGCGGCCCTCAAGCTGGAGTGGTCCAGCCGGAGCATCCGCTCCAGGCTCGCCTCGGAGTAGTAACTGAGGCCTTGGGCGTCGGCGACGGTGACCAACACCAGGTAAAGCGCCCAGGCCGTAGGCTCACACCGCTCGATGAAGCGCTGGCGCACCAAGCGCTGATCTACCCAACTGAACTGCGCCGGAACTTTTCGGAGTCGCTCCGGGCACAGCACTCGTTTTCTGGTCTGCATACGTAGTTCCTTTGGTTTTGCTTCCGGACCCCAGGTCCAGAATGGTTCGGCCTTTCTCTAACAGGCCCAAGGCGGCTTTCTCCACGTTCTCTTGTAACGGTGAGTCGATCAGATGCGCGATAAGTCCCACCAGCAGAGGCGCTTGCGAGGCCAAGACATCTTGTAACGGTATCCGAGCGGTCGTTTCTGTAAGCGCCTGCTTCGCAGCGGCTTGCGCCGGGACGACTTCTTGTAGCGTACGCGGGCTCTTGGCCGGGCGTCGCCAGTAGCCCGGGTGCTTGGCGCGCCACTGCCGCACCCGCTCCACGTTGGCCCAGCCACCGAACACCTCGCAGTTCTCAGGTTTGCTTAACCACTGGCGCTGACTGTGGGCCTTGCTGGCTTGGCGGCACTCCGGTTTGAGGCAGAACTTTTGATGCCACCAGTTGCGACGCTCGGGCACGAATAACTCTTTGCAATGCAGGCACTCACGAGGATTTCGATTCGGCACGCCCCATTCTGAGCAACTCCTCGAGATGCAAGTAAACGGCCGTGCCAGCCCAGCGCCGAGCCAGAAAGAAAACGGACCCGAAGAAGAGAAGAAGAGCTTTCTGTGAACTAGTGGCGGAAGAAGACGGCGGCGAAGAAGAAGGGGATTCTTACGCCGTGATTATCGGACCAATTTCAAAGCGAGCTTCCCA